>NZ_FWXT01000006.1 GCF_900176535.1 Pedobacter africanus
GCCACCACTCCTGGTGGTACAGGCCTTACACCGGTACTTTCAGATGATCCTGCCAAGCCAGGTACTGCAGATCCTACAGTAATTGCTATTGCTGCCAATGCAGGCCTAAGCCTGAGCAAGGTTGCCACCAATACAGGCAGCAAGGCAGGCGATGTGATCAATTACAGTATGGTGCTGAGCAATACGGGCAATGTAACTTTAAGCAATGTTACGGTAAGTGATGCGGGCGCAGATGCGGGCAGCATTAGCCCTGCGGCTATAGCCAGCCTTGCTCCGGGCGCTAGCGCCACGGTAACGGCCAGCCATACCTTAAGCCAGGCCGAGGTAAATGCAGGCAGCTACAGCAACCAGGCCAGCGTGCTGGGTAGCACTCCTGGCGGAACAACGCTTACACCTGTACTTTCGGATGATCCGAATACGACTGCTGTTCAGGATGCCACGCACATTACCATTTTGCCGAGGGGAAGTCTGAGCCTAAGCAAAGCCGCAGGCAATACCGGGAATAAGGCAGGCGATGTAATCAATTACACATTGGTGGTTAAAAATACCGGAAACGTAACCTTAACCGACATTCATGTTGATGATGCCGGTGCTGATGCCGGAAGTGTGAATCCGGCAACCATAGCCAGCCTGGCACCAAATGCAAGTGCTACGGTTACGGCCAGCTATACTTTAACCCAGGCCGATGTAGATGCCGGAAACTATGCTAACCAGGCAGGTGCAAAAGGTAAAATGCCAGACGGATCGGTATTGAATGCCGTGGTTTCTGATAACCCGGCCACACCTGCACCTGATGATGCTACAGTAATTTTAATTGCGCCTGCTGCACAACTTAATTTAACAAAGGTTGCCAGCAATACAGGCAGTAAGGCAGGCGATGTGATCAATTACAGTATGGTGGTTAGCAATACGGGCAATGTAACTTTAAGCAACGTTACGGTAAGTGATGCGGGCGCAGATGCAGGCAGCATCAGCCCTGCGGTTATAACCAGCCTGGCGCCTGGCGCCAGTGCCACGATAACGGCCAGCCATACCTTAAGCCAGGCCGAAATAAATGCGGGCAGCTACAGCAACCAGGCCAGCGTAGCGGCCACCACTCCTGGTGGAACAAGGCTTACACCTGTACTTTCAGATGATCCGGGCAAGCCGGGTACTGCAGACCCTACAGTAATTGCTATTGCGGCCAATGCAGGCCTAAGCCTGAGCAAGGTTGCTACCAATACAGGCAGCAAAGCAGGCGATGTGCTCAATTATAGTATGATGCTGAGCAATACGGGCAATGTAACTTTAAGCAATGTTACGGTGACAGATGCGGGCGCAGATGCGGGCAGCATTAGCCCTGCGGCTATAGCCAGCCTTGCTCCGGGTGCTATGGTTACTGTAACGGCCAGCCATACCTTAAGCCAGGCCGAGGTAAATGCAGGCAGCTACAGCAACCAGGCCCGCGTGCTGGGTAGCACTCCTGGCGGAACAACGCTTACACCGATACTTTCGGATAATCCAAATACCCCGGCCCCTAACGATGCGACCCTTAGCCTTATAGCTGCTGATGCCCGGATGGCTTTAACGAAGATAGCCGACAACACAGGCAGTAAGGCAGGCGATGTGATCAATTATACTTTGGTGGTGAGCAATACAGGCAATGTAACTTTAAGCAATGTTGCCTTGACTGATGCGGGCGCAGATGCAGGCAGCATCAGCCCTGCTTCAATTGCCAGTTTGGCCCCTGGTGCCAGCATTACAGTAAAGGCCAGGCATACTTTAAGCCAGGCCGAGGTAAATGCGGGCAGCTACAGCAACCAGGCCCGCGTAACTGCGCTTACTCCTGGTGGCATAACCATGCCTCCGGTAAGTTCAGATGACCCGGCTACTCCAGGCTCTGAAGATCCTACCGTAATCTCTATTGCCAGGAACGGCTCATTAACCCTAACCAAGGCGGCCAATAATACGGGCAGCCGGGCAGGAGATGTCATAAACTATACCCTTTTGGTTACCAATACAGGAAATGTAACCCTGGCTAATATTGTGGTAACAGATGCAGGGGCAGACGCGGGCAGTATTTTACCTGCCAGCATTGCAGCGCTGGCCCCTGGCGCTTCGGCAACCCTAACAGCAAGTCATACACTTAGCCAGGCCGAGGTAAATGCAGGCCGTTACAGTAACCAGGCCAGTGCAACCGCCACAACCTTTGGTGGTACTGCCCTGCCTCCGGTATCGTCAGACGACCCTGCCACCCCTGCCCCGGGAGATGCAACGGTAATTGGCATTGCAGCATCAGCATCGATGCGGTTCAGCAAAGTTGCAGACCACATAGGCACCAAGGCAGGAGAGGTAATCAGTTACAGGTTGCTGCTAACCAATACCGGCAATGTAACTTTGTCTGCTATTGCGGTAACAGATCCGGGAGCTGATGCGGGCAGCATTGCGCCTGGTACCATTGCCAGCCTGGCGCCAAAAGACAGTATAGCTGTTGCGGCCAGGCATACGCTAACGCAGCAAGATATAGACAACGGATTTTACAGCAACCAGGCCAGGGTAACCGCAAATACACCTGCAGGAACACCATTGGCGGCCTTATTTTCAGACGATCCGGCCAGCTCTGCTGCAAGCGACCCTACCGTAACTGCGCTCATACAAATCGGGTCGTTAAACTTTACCAAAGCTGCCATCAATACTGCAGGTAAATCGGGCGATGTGATCAATTACAGGATGGTGCTTACCAATACGGGCAACGCCACCTTGAATAACCTCAGGATAACAGATGCCGGAGCAGATGCAGGCAGCATTAACCCGGCTATTGTGAGTACACTGGCGCCGAATGCATCAGCTACCATAACTGCCAGACATACGCTGAGCCAGTCTGATGTAGATGCAGGGCTGTTCAAAAATCAGGCGAGCATAAGTGGTGCGCTACCAAATCGCACAGCCCTGCCCATCCTCCGGTCAGACGATCCGGCTACCACGCTTTCGGGTGATTCTACTACCAGCCTGATTGGCACAAAAGCGATGCTTACACTGGTCAAAACAGCGGTACTTACTGGCAACACCATCAGCTATACCTTTACCATTAAAAATACAGGTAATGTATCGTTGCATAATGTAACCTTAACCGACGCAAAACTAGGAATTAGCAACAGGCCGGTAAATGTGGGAACGGCGCTTGTACCGGGTGCTGCTGTTAATGTAACGGAGCTGTACAACGTTACTCCGGCCGATAATAATGCCGGAATAGTAACCAATACCGCTACAGTGAGGGCATTAACCTTGTCGGCCCAGGTGCTAACAGATATTTCCGGAACGGCCGAAGACAATGACCTGCCAACCAGTACCAATGTAAACAATGCAAGTTTAACCCTGCTCAAATCCGGCCCTTCAAATGCCGCTGCGGCCGAAAACATTGTATATACCCTTCAAATAGACAACAGGGGGGTAGCTGATGCAACAGGCGTTACCATAAGGGACCTGGTACCTGCAGAGCTGAAGTCTGTAAACTGGGGCAGTGTGGTAAATGGCGGGGCGGTCATCAGTTCGGGCGCAAGCGGAAATGTAAATGATGTTCAGCTCAGGGCCAATATTCCGGCAGGTGCTGGCATAACAGTAACCATAACCGGTAAAACAGATGCCTCTTTTAGCGGCAAACTGCTAAATGTAGCCACGCTTACAACAGCTGTACCGGGTAGCCCGGTAGTTACCACAGCCCCTGTAGAAACGCAGGTAAGCCGGAAACCTGTGCTGGCCATTACCAAAACAGGCCCGCAAACCGCTAAATCCGGTGACCTTGTCACATACCTTGTAGAAGTGAGCAACAATGGTATAGGCGATGCACTGGCCTTAGCTATAAATGACAGGCTGAGCAATGAGCTGGTTAATGCAAGCTGGACAAGCAATGCCACAGGTGAGGCCAAAGTACTGAGCGGGGCCAGCGGAAGCGGCAACAGTGTAAGCATACTGGCCGACCTGCCTGCCGGGCCTGGCAATAAGGTTACATTAACCATTACCGGTACGGTATTAAAATCCTTTACTGGTAAAATTGTGAACACCGCCAGTGCTGTACCTTCAGAGGGTTTACCGGAAGTATTGAGCAATACGGTTGAAACAGTGGTAGCTGTATCCGACTTTGTGATCCCTAACATCATTACGCCAAACAACGACGGCGACAACGATACCTTCAAAATCAAGGGACTGGAAAACTATCCGGGTACCCAGGTGCTGGTGTTTAACCGATGGGGCAATGAGGTATACAGAAGTAACAACTACACGAACGACTGGGACGGCAGCCAGCTTAACGAAGGCACCTATTACTACCTGGTTAACCGTAAAGAAAAATCGGGTACTGTTACGGTATTTAAAGGATGGCTGTTTATTAAAAGGTAAGGAGAAGATATGAAAGATTTAAAAAGACATAGTGTACTGTTTGTGCTCCTTTTAAGTATAAATGTATTTGGCACAACCGCTGTAATGGCGCAGCAAACCATACAGTTTAGCCAATATGTGTTTAACGGACTGGCCGTTAACCCGGCCTATGCAGGTTATAAGGAAGACCTTACCGTAAACCTGAGTTTCCGCTCGCAATGGGTGGGCATAGACGGGGCGCCGCGCACCGGTACGGCATCGGTAGACGGGCTTACCCGCAACCCCGACAAAAAAGTAGGGCTGGGGTTGATTGCAACAACCGACAGGCTGGGCCCGCAGAATACTTCATCGGTATATGCCAATTATGCCTACCGCCTGCGCATAGATGAAGACGACACCAAACGCCTGTGTTTTGGCCTTGCTTTTGGCGCCACGCAGTACAACCTGGACGGGTCTAAGTTCATTGCCACCGATCCGGGCGATGGCACTGTACCTGTGGGCAACCAGAGCAAGCTCTCGCCCGACCTGCGCTTTGGGATCTACTTCTATACGCCTAAGTTCTATATCGGGGCCTCGGCGGTAGACCTCCTCACCACCGGCCGTAATATGGTCACGACCGATAACTACAGCATCATTAAACAGGTACGGCACCTTTATTTAACCGGTGGGGTAATGCTGCCTTTGTCGGAGTCGTTTGACCTGAAACCAACCTTTATGATCAAGGAGGATTTTAAAGGCCCAACCAATCTGGACCTCAACGCTTACTTGCTCATCAATAAAATAGTATGGCTGGGGGCGTCTTACCGTACCGGGCTTAAGCTTTGGAACAAGACTAATCTGCAGAACGGGCTGGATCAGAACGATGCCATTTCGGGTATTGTAGAGGTCTTTATCAACCCCCGCTTCAGGGTAGGCTACTCTTACGATTATACCACCAGCAAGCTGTCTAACTACCAGCAAGGCTCGCACGAGATTTCGGTAAGCTTTAGCCTGCAGGGCAAAAAAGAAAGGGCATTGAGCCCACGTTATTTTTAAGCCGGAAAACCATGAAAAGAATCCTCATTCTCCATATCATCATCCTTATGCTGGGCAGCCTTGCCCAGGCACAGGAGCAGCTGAACAAAAGGCAGCAGGCCGATCTGCTCTTTAACCGTTACCAGTATTACAATGCGGCAAGGCTATATAGTAGTCTGGCCCTTAAAAAGAACCCTGACGTAAAGCTGCTGGAAAGGCTGGCCACCTGCTACCGCAAAATGAACAACTATGAAGCTGCCGAGAAGTGGTACGCCCTTGCTGTTGCAGACCCCAAAGCAGAGCTGCTTACGCACTATTATTATGCCGAAGCGTTACTGAGCAACCAGAAGTTTGAAGCAGCCAAAGCGGCCTATCAAACCTATGGGGCCAGGGGCGGTGCAGCTGCAGAAGTGGCCTTAAAAACAGCTTCCTGCGATAGCGCTGCAGTATGGCTAAACCAGCCCAGCCGGTATACCGTAAACAATGCAAAGGCGCTGAACAGCAAGTATGCCGATTGGGGCTTGGGCTATGGCCTGGCCCGCGCACTGGTTTTTACTTCCGAGCGGCCTGCAGACAGCCTGCTGAAATACAACGACATTTACCGCTGGAACGGCAACCCATGGCTCAAGCTCTTTTCTGCCAGTCCGGACGGTAAGGTGATCAACGAGCTGCCGGTACTCCGCAAAGCCTACTCTTCTTTTATTACCGACTACCATGTTGGGCCTATGGTGCTCAACTCCACCGAAGATACCGCCTACGTAACCATTGCCACGCGCGCCTATGCCAATACCCTGCCGGTAGATCAGCGGCTCCGCAAAAACGATGAACGCCTGTATACACGCAGGCTGGAGCTGATCATTGCCGTTAAAACAGATGGGCGCTGGGGCTACCTCAAAGACTTTCCTTACAACAATGTAAAGGCCTATTCGCTGGGCAATGCTGCCTTGGCCAAAAATGGTAATGTGTTGTATTTTACTTCCGATATGCCGGGCGGAATGGGCAAAACAGACATCTGGTTTACTGAAAAACAGCCCGATGGCAGCTGGGGCAAACCTTTAAACTGCGGTCCGGCCATCAATACCGCCGAAGAAGAATCTTTCCCTACCATAGGGGCGCAGGGCGAATTGTATTATTCATCAAAAGGAAAAACGGGCATGGGTGGCTATGATATCTATACCAGCACAGGAGAAAAAGCCAGCTGGTCGGTCCCGCTGAACCTGAAATATCCTGTAAATACCACCTACGATGACTTTTACTTCAGCACAGCCGATGGCCTTACCGGCTACCTTTCTTCCAACCGCAGGGGAGGGCTGGGAGATGATGACATTTACAGCTTTAGCTACAAAGCTCCCAAAGTGGTTAAGCCTGAGCCTCAAAAACCGGTAGATACCATAAAATATGAAGTAGGGAAGACCTATGTGCTGAAAGACATTTATTACGACTTTGACAAATCAAACATCAGGCTTGATGCCGCAAAAGAGCTGGATAAGCTGGTCACCATATTAAATGAACATCCGGCAATGCACATCGAACTCGGCTCGCATACCGACAGCAGGGGTAACGATGATTATAACCTCCGCCTGTCTCAGCGCAGGGCCGAATCGGCAGTGGCCTACCTCATCAGTAAAGGTATTGAACGCGGCAGGCTTAGTGCCAGGGGATATGGGGAAACGATGCTGGTGAACAGCTGTAGCAATGGGGTTAAATGCAGCGAAGCCGAACATCAGGCCAACAGGAGAACGGAGTTTAAGGTTACTAAAACAAAGTAAGGAGCGGCTTATTGCCCCTTACTTTTCTTTACCTAATGCTTTAAGGGCCAAAGCTGCAATGTCAGTGGTTAATTTCGTAGGCGAATTGCAATCGCAGTTACTCAGGCCTACAACATATATATCCTCCTCAGGGATATAGATGCCCATGGTTTTAAACCCAAAAATACTGCCTCCATGTTCGCGCGTTGCCCTGCCATTTAATGTTTTAAGGTGCCAGCCGTAACCATAGGTAAATTCCTCGCCGTTGTTTAATCTGTACCTGCTAAAAGCCTTCCTGGTTTCTTGTTCACTAAGCAGTAAATGCTTGTTTAATGCCTCCTGCCATTTAAGCAGATCCTCGGAGGTCGACATCAGTGCACCCGAAGCAAAAGGAACGCTAAAACTGATTGTCGTTTTATTTACATAACCTGTTGTTTTCTTGTGGTACCCGTAAGCCCTGTTAAGGATTACTTTCCTGTCGCTTGCATAGCAGGATTGTTTCATGCCTGCCTTCTCGAAAATCTGTTTGTTTATAAAATCTTCATACGTTCCCCCCGAAACCAGCTCAATGATATAGCCCAGTAATACATAACCGGAATTGTTGTACTCAAACTTCTCCCCGGGTAAAAAATCAACCTTCTCGTTTTTAAAGAAATCAACCATCATCCTGGGCGTCATGTCTTTCTGGGCAATCTCTGGCAAAGACTTCATCTTTGTGAAATCCCTGATGCCTGATGTATGTGTCAGTAAATGGTGCAGTGTTATTTTATCCCCCTGCGGATAATCAGGTACATACTTTGAAAGGGGATCGCTTACTGCCAATTTTCCCTGCTCCTCCAGCATCAGTATAGCTATGGCAGTAAACTGCTTGGTCATAGAACCCAGCTGGAACACATGCTCAGGTGCCATAGCCGCATTCAGCTCCAGGTTGGCCTTACCAAATGCTTTTTCATAAACAGGTTTGCCATGCTGCGCTACCATAAAAACGCCGCCGGGGCCGTCATTTCCAGCAAAATCCTTTCGTATCAGGCTGTCTATTTTAGCTTCAAGGCTTTGGGCAGAAGCGGTATACGAGATGCTAAAAATAAAAACTGATATTAATAGCAGGCTGCATAGGGTCTTATATCTGATCATATTTATGGGGATAGCTGTTGATTAGACCCAGCAGGGGAGCAGGATGTTACAATGGTGGAATAAAGCATTAATTAAAATTTTAAAAAATCTGGTAAAACATTTTAATAAAGCAGTTTAATTAGCTTTATTTGAAAAGAGAACCAGATTTAACTATTCATGGCTTTAAACAAACAGGTACCCTTTATCGGGGTAGACATTGGCGGTTCGCACATTACCGCTGCACAGGTAGATTGTACGGCTTTCAGCGTAATAACAGAGAGCTTGAAGCGCGAGCGTGTGGCATCTAAAGACAGTGCCCAGGTTATTTTTGATGCCTGGACAGCAGCCTTACTGCCTTTAATAAAAGGCTTTTCTGCCACAGAAATCAAAATAGGCATTGCTATGCCAGGCCCTTTTAATTATAAGGAGGGCATAGCCTTGTTTAAAAATGTAAAGAAATATGATTCCCTGTATGGTATCGATGTAGGTAAAGTGCTGTCAGAACGCCTGGACATTCCGCGCAACCACATCATTTTTATCAACGATGCCGAGGCTTTCCTGGGGGGCGAACTTGCAGCTGGTGCAGCGGCAGGTAAGCAAAAAGCAATCGGTATTACCTTAGGTACGGGCCTGGGCTCGGCCAGTAATTGCAAGGGCGATGTTGTAGATGTAAACCGGGCAGCACTGCCTTTTCTGGACCAACATGCCGAGGAATACCTTTCTACCAGGTGGTTTTTGGGCAGGTATCATGAGCTTACCGGGCATGAGCTTAAAAATGTGGAAGAACTTTTGGCTGCCGCTGAGCCGGGCTTAAAGGACCAGATATTTGACGAATTTGCAACCAACCTGGCTAGCTTTATCAATGATTTCATTGCCGATGAAGATCCTGAAGTGCTGATTATAGGGGGCAATATTGCCCGCACCTGGGACCATTTTATGCCGCGTTTGGAGCAGCTCATCGTCAATAAAAATGTAGTCATTAATCAAACCAAGATGTGGGAAAGTGCAGCCCTGGTAGGCGCTGCATGCATATGGTCAAATCAATAATCGTTTTAAAAAATGAGCAGATCTTTATTTGTATGTTGCCTTTTTTTGCTGTTTGGCACACAGCTAACTTTTGCTGCTAAGGTAGATACGGTGCAAACCTACAGTGCATCGATGAAGAAAAACATTAAGGCTGTAGTGGTTACACCCGACAAGTACAGCGAAGGTAAAAGCTATCCTGTAGTGTATATTTTGCACGGGGCAGGTGGCAATTATGCCAACTGGATTACCCGGGTGCCTGCACTTGCTGAATATGCAGATTTATACCAGACCATTCTGGTGTGTGCTGACGGTAATGTGTCCAGCTGGTATTTCGACAGCCCGGTAGACTCGGCCTGGAAGTACGAGACTTATGTGGCTACCGAGCTGGTAAACTGGATAGACAGCCGTTACAAAACCATAAAAGACCGCAAAGGAAGGGCCATTACGGGCCTGAGCATGGGTGGTCATGGCGCACTATACCTCTCTTTTAAGCATCAGGATGTATTTGGTGCTGCGGGCAGCATGAGCGGAGGGGTAGATTTTACGCCCTTTGCCTCGAACTGGAACATTGCCGAGCGCCTGGGCAGCTATAGCCAGTTTCCGCAACGCTGGAAAGAGAATACCATTGTTAACATGACCCATTTACTGGTACCCAAGCGTTTGGCACTCATTATTGATTGTGGTAAAGAGGATTTCTTTTACACTGTGAATATGAAACTTCATGAGGAATTGCAGTACAATAACATTCCGCATGACTTTATCATCAGGCCAGGTACGCACAACTGGGAATATTGGTCCAATGCCATAAAATACCAGCTGCTTTATTTTAGTGATTTTTTTAGGAAATAAACCGTTCTCTTCTGAGGCTGGAATAAATTTTTTCTTCCTTAGGGAAGAAAAAAATGAATCCTAGGCCTCGTCAAAGAAGGTATATTTTCTTCTGAATACCCCTTATAGTTTATTAAACGCAATCATTATTAACCGCAATCAAAAACAAACACTTATGAAAACAAAGAACCGCAGAGATTTTATTAAAGATTTAGGGATGTTAACGGCAGGTGCAGGTCTGGCTTCGTTATTGCCCCTGGAATCCTTCAGTATAGGTAAAAAAGAGACTTTCCAGATTTCCCTGGCCGAATGGTCGCTGCACAACACCCTGTTTGCCAAAAAGCTCAATAACCTTGAATTCCCCCTGAAGGCAAAAAAGGACTTTGGGATTGATATTGTAGAGTACGTAAGTGTGTTTTTTGACGGTAAGGAAAAAGACCCGGCTTACCTCAAAGAGTTAAAGAACCGTACAGATTCGGAAGGAATCCAAAACCACCTGATCATGGTAGACCGCGAGGGGAACCTGGGCGATCTGGACAGCAAGGCCAGGCTTACCGCGGTAGAGAACCACTACAAGTGGGTAGAGGCCGCCAAATACCTGGGCTGTAAAACCATACGTGTAAATGCTGCAGGCAAGGGCACTGCCGAAGAAGTTAAAGCCGCTGCCATTGATGGCCTGGGCCGCTTAACGGAATATGGAAAAAAGCACAAGATCAATGTCATTGTAGAAAACCATGGGGGTTATTCATCAGATGGTAAATGGCTAAGTGCGGTAATAAAAGAGGTAAACAGTCCGTTTTGTGGTACGCTGCCCGATTTCGGTAACTTTGGCCTTGGCAATGGCAAGGAGTACGATAAATACCTGGGCGTTCAGGAGATGATGCCTTTTGCCAAAGGGGTAAGTGCCAAAGCTATGAAATTCAATGCCGATGGCGAGGAAAGCGACATTGATTACAGCCGCATGTTCAGCATCATCAGGGCTGCAAAATGGAGCGGCATTGTTGGCATCGAGTATTCGGGGGGGTCTGTTGAATTGGAAGATGAGGGCATCAGGAAAACCAAGGCATTGCTGGAAAAAGTATTTAAACAGGGGAAATAAAATTCCCTGTTTTTTTAAAAGCGGTGGTTTTCCAGGTAGGCAAAAAAAGCTTCCCGGTATTGTTTGCCAATAACTACCTTTAGCCCATTTTTTTTCATAATCACCGTGTTGGTCTCTACCTGTTCTATGAATTCCTTGGAGATGATAAAAGACCTGTGTACACGTATAAAATCGTCTCTGCCGGCCAACTTGTTTTCTACATCATGCAGGCTCATGTAAATGCGGTGATATTCATTCGTGGCGTAAATTTTAATGTAGTTTTTGTCGCTTTCGAAGGCGATGATTTCATTGTATAGAAATTTTATATACCTGGATTGTGCGCCCGAAATTTTGATGTAGAAAAAAGTGCTGTTCTCTTTTTTGACATTGCTGGCTTGTAGTTGTGCTTTGCCAGCTATTTTTTTCAGGGTTTGCTGTAACCTTTCCAGCCGGAACGGTTTAAATAAAAAATCATCGGTATCGAGGTCAAAAGCTTTTACTGCGTATTGTGAATGCGAAGTGATGAATACAATGTGGCGGCAAATCTGTTTTAAATGTGGTGCAAGTTCAATTCCGGAAAGTCCGGGCATATTGATGTCCAGAAAAACAATGTCTATCTGGTCATTTTCAGAGGTTTCTGCTATGGCCCTTACCGGATCATGAAATATCCTGATCAGTTTTAACTGTGGTATTTCGGAGATGTACTCCTGCATTAAATCAGTAAAGTGAGCTTCGTCGTCAATTATAATACATCTGTAATTCATTATTTGGCAATAGATAGTAAGTCCCCCCCCGGAATTTAGCATTAAATATAAAGTAAACTACAATGGCTTAATTTTCTTTTCGTATCGGCAAGTCGGTCTTATGTCCCTGCAAGTCGGCCTTTCGTATAAGGCCTGCTCTTTATTCTAAAAACTTGCTTAACTACGTTATGTAATTGCTGGGGCAATTACATAATCATTTATAAACTAAATTAATTCTCTTATGAATTTAACACTCTTTCAAAGGCTCAACGAGTTGATTTGCCTTCAGAACACTGGTCCGGTTGATATGCTGGCCGAAAAATTGGGGATCTCTTCCAGGCAGGTAAAGTACATTATCAGGAAAATGCGACAGGATTGTGCGGCTCCAATATGGTTTGACCACCATAAGCAGAGCTACGTCTACACGCAGGATGGAGGTTGCGATTTTAAGTTTAGGCCGGCAAAGCGAGAGCTGATCGCAATGGCAGTAAAGGACGCCATTAACAAATGTTTGTTGTGGTGCAGCCTTGGGTCTTGCGCCTTGCTGCAGCTTGCCGGTCAGATGGATGCCTTACCAGTGTAAGAACCTGGCTGTTGGCCGGGATTAGGGGAAAACACAAGAGGGCCGGTTTAGCGGCCCTCTTGTGTTTTTTTCAAATTCAACTCTTCACGTACTTTTTTTAACAAAAGCTACAGACACATCGGCAACATCCGTAACCTGTTCATCAGACAATCCAAGTTTTACGATCAGGTTTTCAACGAAATCGTGGTTTTTTTTGAAGACTCCTTGTTTAACTCCTTGTTTAATCCCATCCTGATAAAACGGATCGTTTTCTACTTTAAATTTTGTAATTGTTCCCATAGCTGTACAAACGTAATAAGTTGATTTTATAATATAAATTTATTTTTAATTATAATGAAATTTTATGTTTTTAATAATGTAAATAAATATACTTTATGATTAATTATTTTGTATTCTTTATCAGAATTTTGTGAATTAAAACAATAATCTTTGTTTTCTCAGCTCTGTCCAGGTATTGGCTAGGCCTTTATAAACAAGGGCGCTCAATTGAGCACCCTGTCACTATTTTAGCCAATTAGCATAGCGATGAATGGTTCTTTTATGCCGGATTTTTCGCCACACCCCATCACCATTTCGGCTTCCGGCTACATTCGTGTTTGCTTCAATTCCCTGCAAAAAATCTCCCTGCAGATTTTCAATTAACCCACAATGCCCAATGCGGTCCAGGCTAGGGTAGTAGAGGCCATATACTATTCCGGGCTTTGGCTCCCTTGTTAAACGAGAGCTCTGAAACAGTGCCGGAGACCAGGCCGTTCTGGGCTGTGAGTAACCAGCTTGCCCGAAAACCCAACTCACAAACGCCGCGCAGTACGGCGCAGGCGTTCCAATATTACAGTAACGAAGATACTCAGCAATTCTCTGTCCATCGTTTTTGCCAGTTCGCTCAACCACCCCGATTTCTTTTCGGGCGATTCTAATAATGTTTTCATAAACTGATTCCTCCTTTTGTTTTACAATACCGCTACCAGTGCCCCAATTCCCGCCAATAACAGCAAGGCAAATGAAGCCAACCAAAAACTTAACTGTTGCCATAATTCCATTTGTTTGAAGTCCATAATCAATACGTTCAGTTCGGGCAAACCCATGTACAGCCAAAAACGCTGTAGCAGCCACCAGCATAAACCTGTCATTAACATAAAGCTAAGGGCGGCCAGCAATACCAGCAGCCATATGCTCTGATCTATCACACCTGTGGTCTCATCAGCAAATTGCATCAGCTTTGGTGCGGTAAACCATAACAACAGTCCAATAACCATTAACAAGTACTGCTCAATCCGGCTTTTTGCCGGCATTTTTAAACTCAATGTTCTCATAAAATCTTATTTTAAGTTTAAAAACAGGGGCTGCCGCCAAAACAGCCCCTATAACCCCCTTTACAGCTGGTTGCAAACAGCCAGTTTACAGGAGGAACGCAGTATTACTTTGTGTAGTAACCAGAAACTTTGCATTCTCTGACGCGACCTAGGAACTTTTGCCATTAAGCGTAGCGGGGCAAAAGATTCCAGTCGCAGAAGAGATATGCTTAATTTCCTATTACAACAAAGTAAACGGCCCTAAGTACTGGCTGTTACCAACCAGCTTGCCATCAGCACTTGTCATACTCATATAACAATGCACTTCATCGCCAGCCCAATCGGGTAGTACCGATAGGTTATACGCCAAAGCCGATCGCGCTATTACCCCGCTCAAGATCACAAACTTGTCTTTATCGGGGTTATAAACCACAAACGTAGCCTTATCTGTAGGTTCACCATTTTCGAACCCTACAGGTGCACTGGCCCAGCTGTACTTTACAGTTGCCGGGGTGTCAACTACTACGTTGGCGCCCAGTGCTTCGGGCAAAGTGCCATCACTAAACTTCAATTCGGCAAAATTGATGGTAAAGTTTGGCGATGTACCCGTAATGGCCTTTTCAATGTTGTACTTTACAGCTGCATTCATGCCCGATTGATTGCTTGCTGCGTTCTGGAAACCAACCTTTACAACCCTACCCAGCCTTTTTAAAAAGGAGGTCATCAGTGTAAACTTCAACTGTACGGGTAACTGCGCCGCAGTAGGGGGGCGCTTCACTTTGCGCGGCATGGCCTTAATTAAATCCATCTGGCGCCAAAAGCAGCCATAACCTGTGCCCATCTGCCCCTGGAATCCGCCAAGGAATCCTCTCGATAATTTTCCCATTTTTCATAGGTTTTAAAAATTAATAAATCTGTTAACTAGTCATCCTTGCAAGTAGACAAGGCAAACGTAAATACATCATTATTAAGCTTCTAGCTGGCAAAGCATTATGGCAGGGATTGGCAGAAAATTGGCAAGGTTTGGCAGTAATACCTCGCTTTTTTATTTCTGGTATTGCCAGTATCAAAACTCTTCCTATATTTGACCATTATTTTTAATCAATCTAAATAAATATTATATGAGAATATTCTACATTGCGCTCTCGCTGATAGTTTTTCTCCTGTCTTCCCCAACTGCCTTTGCGCAGCTTACCTTAAATGGTAAAATAACCGATAAAAACAACAAACCCATACCAGGAGCTACCATTAAACTGGTCGAAAAAAAACTGGTACAGTTTACCGATCAGGACGGCGCTTTTGAATTTACTGATCTGGCACCCGGAACCTATAATTTTACCAGTTCTTATATTGGCTACGAAACCCGCAATACCCGGTTTAACCTGCAGGCTGGTAAAACACAGTTTAATGTGATACTTCAAGACAAAGACAACAATTTGCAGGGGGTAGAAATTACCGGACGGAAGGAACAGGCCTACAAAAACACCAAATCTTTTTCCGGAACAAAAACAGAAACCGCGCTGCGGTACGTACCTCAGTCTATCAGCTATGTAACCAAAGAGGTTATAGACGATCAGCTTGCATTTAAGGCCAGCGATATCATCAAAAACATCAGCGGTGCAACCCATTTTTCTTATTATAACAACGACATTTCTTTACGCGGTTTCCGTTCGGGCAACGCACTGATTAACGGCCTGCGAACCCCTACCAGCAGCTGGAGCCAGCCATTACTCCCAAATGTTGAACGTATAGAAGTTATCAAAGGCCCGGCTTCGGCCCTTTTTGCCAATGCAGATCCCGGAGGTATAGTAAATACAGTAACCAAAAAGCCTTTAGACGAGGCCCGTAAATCCATCAATTTTGCAACCGGCAGCTGGAACACCAATCGGCTGATGGCCGATTTTACCGGGCCAATGAACGAATCAAAGACCCTGCTTTACCGTTTAAACCTGGCTTATCAGAATGCAGAATCCTTCCGCGTGTTGCAGGGCGGCGAAGACATTGTGATTGCGCCTTCCATTTCGTTTATCCCGGATGAAAAGACACAGGTAAACTTTGATTTTGTATACTCTAAAACCAAGAGCCGCCTGGATAGGGGGCAGCCCATATTTGGTGCAACGGCCGGAACCAACCTTAACTCTACGCCAATATCTTTTGCATTAGGAAAAAGGAATGATTTTGAAAATGAACTGAACCTATATGTAACCACCTCATTGCAAAGAAAGATCAGCAAAAACGTAACCTTCAACGCTTCCTACATGAAATTCCTGTACGATGAAGATCTGCTGGAGCACCGTACTTCTAACCGGTACGCAGTAGATGCGGCTGGTGTGGCCATTCCTACCAAAATGGAAATGCAGACCATTCGCCGGCAAGGAAAAAATTACAGCGACAACATTACTGCTTATTTCGTTACCGATCTGAAAACTGGTCCGCTAACCCATAAAGTTGTTACCGGATATGATTACATCCAGAACGAATCGCCGGTAGGCAATTCAAACTACAATGCAACAGGTTACCGTAAACTGGATGGCACGGTGGGCAACTACAACAAAAACACACCCAATCTTTTTGTAATGAAAGATGGGGCACCGGTTCCAAATGTGCCTCATTTTGATCTGGTAAACCCCGATTATTCCATTTCCGAAATCTCTGGTTATGTCAATGCTTCTTCACAAACAGATCCGGCAAAATACTACCAACATGGCATTTACATCCAAGACCAGATCAGCTTTGGCCAATTCCAGGCACTTATCGGTTTAAGGCAGGAATTTTATACCGATGTGCTGAACTATAAAAAAACTACGGAAAAGAAAATTGAGCAAAAAGCGCTCCTGCCAAGGTTTGGCCTGGTGTATAGCCCTTTTGATCAGGCAAGTTTTTATGGAACCTATACCGAGGGCTACCAGCCGCAAAGCGCCGCTCAGATCGGCGATCCGGCCAGGTTCGGCGGGCCGTTCGATCCGCTGATCAGCAATATGGTAGAGTTTGGCGCCAAAACCGAGTTTTTCGAAAAAAGGCTTTCTGCCAACATCTCATTTTACCGCATAGAACAAAACAACGTACTGGTAAACGCAGGGAACCCGGGGAATACCGAAGAACTTACCCAGATAGGCCAGCAGCGTTCCAAAGGGATTGAACTGGACATTAACGGCAGCATTTTGCCCAACTTTAGTCTTACTGCCAATTTTGCGGTAAGCAGAAACGAAACCACTAAAAGTGATAAACCAGAGCTAATTGGGGTACTTGCCGCCAACGCACCAAAAGCACAGGGCGGTTTATGGACAAAATACACTTTCCTTAATCCCGATTTAAAAGGGCTGGGCATAGCTGCCGGTGTAAATTATACCGGTAAAAGAAATACGCTGAACACTGCACTGGAACTTCCTGAATATACGCTGTTCAGCACGGCCTTGTATTACAGCATAGACAAGTTCAAGATCTCTGCAAACCTTAATAATGTGTTCAATAAAACCCATTGGGTAGGAGGCTACGATTTTAACCGCTTATACCCGGGCGCACCCCGCAATTTTATGATTGGAATAGGTTACACTTTCTAATTTGCAGAAAATGAAACCGAATAGTTCAGAAAAGAGGAACCAGAACCTGCTCTGGAAAATACACCACTGGGCCGGCCTGTATACCGGCATCATCATCGGTATATTGTGCTTTACCGGCGCTGTGGCTGTGTTTATACCAGAGATAGACCTGATGATCCAAAAACACTACTATTCGGTTTCATCCAGCCCATATACCATTCCTAAAATAGACAGGGCATTGGCCCAGGCCAAAAAAGATTACCCCAAAATGAGCGGTTTGATTATTGATATGCCCGATAAACCCGGGCAGGTAGCCACTTTTAGTTTTGCGGTAAAAGGTAAAGACAAGGCTTCCAGTAAATTTCATTTTCTGTTTGTAGATGCCGGTAAAGATGAAATTGTGGGCAGCCGCGACAGGCAAAACTCATTGGCCAATTACCTGCGGCAAATGCATGTGCGCCTTTACGAAGGCTTTTGGGGCAGGCAGCTGGTAGGTTTGGCCGGTATAGCCTTTATTGTATTAACCCTTACCGGGCTGCTCATTTACGGCGATTTCATGAAAAAGCAGCCTTATCCTAAAATCCGGAAAAAGAATACCAGGATTTTAATGGCAGACTGGCACAAAATATTGGGCATCAGTGCGCTGGCATTTAATTTTGTAATTGCCTGCACAGGTGCCTGGCTGGGGCTTTTGCCCAAGTTTATGAGCTGGTTTGGGGTAAAATCGCCCGATCATTTCCAGGCACCCATATTTATGGATAAAAAGGAAGATGCCGGCATGGTTGTACATTGGGACGAAGTGTTTAAGGCGGTAAAACAGCATTTTCCAGAATTGAAGCCTGGGTATATGCGGGCTTCAGAAGATGGCTCTGCTACCATAGAGGTGCATGGCAGTATTGAGGCGCAAATTTACGAAAGGAATATCAATGCCCTGGTGCTTTCCAAAAAATCCTATCAGCCCCTGCACAAGTTTGAGGTTGCCAAGGCGGCTTTTGCCGATAAATTATATGCGGTACAGGAAGCCCTGCACTTTGGTGACTTTGGCGGGCTGGGTTTAAAAATATTGTATGCAGTGCTGGGCCTAACCAGCGGGTTTTTATCGGTGAGCGGCTTTGTGGTGTACCTGTACCGTACAGATAAAAAGAAAAAAAGAACCATAAGCCCGCTAAAAACCACATTTATTTATACTGTGCTGATCTTACTGGTACTTATAGTTATTGCGCTGATCAGTATGTTTATCGGTTACCGGCATGCGGCCTTTGTTGCGGCAATCATTGTAGATGGTACACTGGCAGGCTTTATCATTTACGCCATTGTACGCGCCATTTTAAGAAAACTAAAAACCAGATCTGCAACCGCATCCCTATGAAAACATTTGCTTTAGTTCAACATAAATTAATCCCAACAGCGCTTATTGCAGTTAATATAGCCGTTGTACACCTTATTTTCCTGTTGGCAAAGGCCGATTATGGTTATGTGCTATGGGCAACGGCCTGTTGTACCCTGGCACTAGGCATAGGCATTGTACGCGCCAGCAAATACCTGCTCATTGCAGGCATAGCTGCATACTTGGCTATGCTAATTGTGCTCCTGCTGTAAAAGAGAGGCTTTTAAATAGTACCATATGCCTCCGCTTTTGCGTTTTTTCCAATTTGGGTTCAGTTTTCTTCTGTAAAACGATCTTTCAGAAATGCAGAGGTAATCCATTACTTTTTCTTTGGTAAGCCATACCTCTTCCTCGGCAGGCTGTAAATCAATTGGGGGCAATCTGGTGTGAATTGCCCTTGCTAACATCAATAATTCCTGCTGTTGTTCCAGCAGGGTATCTAAACGGATATGTATTTCTTCATCATTCACCTTTACGGGCAGACAATTTATAAGTAACCAGATACCTGTCAAAAAGGGCAATCAGCAAATTACCCCGAACGGCAAAGTCTGTCAACTGCATCTTCGGATGCCTGGGCACGTAAAGGCTATGGCTATACCCGCCAGTATCCAACCTGTACACATCAAATACTTCATGCCGGTTAAAATCTTCCTGGCTTTCATCCCTTACTAAACCATTACAATCGCCGCTCGCAGGTGATGCTATTGGTGTATGCACCTGCGCTTAACAAATCTTTTTATATACTAAGCGGTGCCCGCAGAACGGCAGGTACAGAGTTTTTGGAACTGCCCGATAAGTTTTTGCATCAGCAATTGCATTGTTATATTTCTTTTGTGGCCGATGACAGGAAAGCCATAAGTGACAGTGTGTATAAAGAACAATCTCATTAAAACCAAAAGCCCGGAAACCCGGGCTTTTGATAAAGATTAAAACTAATCCTCCCTTAACCAGGAAGCTTTTTAAAGATATTGCTCACCACTTTTGGCAATTCGGCAATAGCCTTTTCGGGGTTGCTGAGTTCGCCCTCAGCCCAGCCTCTCCAGATTACTTTTGAAGTTTTGCGGTCAATCAGGTCAATGATTACGCTGCCCTGCTTTACATTAACGGTACGGTACTCATTTCCTACATATACCGGAAAAGGGTCCCTGTAATTGTAGTAGTAAAATGCACGACCGCGGTGGTAACCTACACGCGGAACAAATCTTCCGGGAGGATCATAATATACCGGCTCATTATAAGACCTGGTTTCTTTGTTTACTACTGCGGTATACCTGATCAGCAGATCTGGCTTTTTGTTGTTCAGCCTAAAGCCACGGTTATTGAGCTCAGTACTTACCGCCTCCACAATCCGGTCTGTAGCTACATCGTTGTTGTAAATATTAGATGCTTTAGATTTACTTTCTGGCAGCCAGGCATAAGTGCGGTAGTTGCCATTGAGGTTTTTATTACTAACCGAATAATAGTTATAAGAGGAGCAGGACGACAGTACAATCATCAGCCCCGCAATCATTAAAATTTGTGTTTTCATTGTTTTCCCTATTTGTGTGAAGTAGAAAAATCTTCATGCCTTGCCTCCTTATCCTTTTACAATGATTTACAAATTGTTTATTTACCAGGTTTGACTGTAGAAAGGCGTAAAGGATTAAAAAGATAGGCTAAATTCAAAGAGATTGAATTCGAACAGTATTTTGTACTAAAAACCAGCTTTTTGCACTAAAAAACTTTGTTTTGGAATTATCCATTCAGCCCGCGACAAGGCCATTCGCGCTGTAGACACCGAACGTGTACTTATGTATTGGCATATTGGCCAGCGCATCTTCCTGGAAGAACAGGAAGGAAAAGACCGTGCTGATTATGGGAAATTTCTTATTAAAACACTATCTGAGCAGTTGCAACCAGAATATGGAAGTGGTTTTTCAATCCGGCAATTAGAGCGTTACAGGCAGTTTTATCGATTCTTTCCAATTGCGTCTACACTGTGGACGCAATTGAGCTGGAGCCATTACAAACACCTTTTAAGTATTGACAATCAGAATGGTAGAGACTTCTTTATCGCCGAAACAGTTAAAAACAATTGGTCTGTACGCCAACTGGAACGGCAAATCAACAGTAACAACTTAATACGGGGCCTGGGGAAACTCTGGCCTTTGTTTTTTGCCTCACTCTGACCTGCAGATTTGATGCACCAATGTTAAAATCATAGCCCGGTTATGAGCCATTTCGCGCGGCGCCTTGTCGCGAATATGCACGGAAAAAATTGAACTTTTTTCTGAAACGGTCTGTTTTCTAGGTTTGGCTTATCCCAGCCTTGTTTTTGAACCCGAAAAATATTTTCAACTTTTTTCTTCTGTGCATTCCGCTAGCACGGTGTTTTTGTAGCATTGGGGAGGATTTTGGTACAGAAAAACAGGGTTATGAAAGAATTATATATAATTTTGCTGGGGGCAGTAAGTTTTACAGTTACTGCCACGGGGCAAACTACAAATACATTTCCGACAACAGGGAATGTTGGGATTGGGACGACAAGTCCGTCCGAAAAGCTACAAGTCATTACCAACGAACAACAAGGTGCAGTAAGAATTGGAGGAGGAAATGGTTTAGGAGCGGGAAGGATATTTATCCAAGCAGACATGGTTAATAACATGAGTTATATCGATGCTTTCGGAGACAATGCTTACAAATATTTGAGAATTGATGCTTCTTCTCTGGCCCTTAATAGCACAAGTTTTGGAAATGTGGGAATTGGGACAAGTACACCAGCTTCAAGACTGCATGTAGGTCAGAGTAATTCGGAAATAAGGTTCGACTATGATGGTAGCAATAATCATTATGGTTCGTTAAGATGGGCTGGATTGCAACTGGGAAATAATGGTCAAAACAGATTAATCGCTGGTCGTTCAGCACCCGGTGGTTTATTCGACTTCTATGTGAATAACACTAATGATGGTGCCGACTACAATACCGGCCCGAATGGTACTTTAGCCATGCGTATAAACAGCAATGGCAATGTTGGAATTGCGACAACTACGCCAGCATCTGCATTAGATGTTGCAGGTTTAATTCAAATTTCAGGAATCAATGCCGTAAATCCACCAACTGGACTTTCTTATGGACTTTTTGGGTATGCAGGAGTCGGCCTCGGTATTTATTCGGGAGCGACTGGGCCAAATCAAGGCATTGGCTTTTGGACGAACCTAAATAATGTTCAAACGGAGTCAGTCAGGATAAGTAACAATGGTGATGTGGGGATAGGTACAACAAATCCCAAAGGTTACAAACTAGCGGTTAATGGAAACATCCGTGCCCACGAAATCAAAGTAGAAACTGCCAACTGGCCGGACTATGTTTTTGCGAAAGACTATCCGATACCAACCCTTCAGGAAACAGAAAAACACATTAAAGACAAAGGGCATTTGCTGGGGATTCCTTCTGCTGCAGAAGTAAAAGCCAATGGGATTGATTTAGGGGAAATGAACGCTAAGCTGCTGCAGAAGATAGAGGAACTGACGCTGCATTTGATTGAGCAAGGTAAAGCAAATGGTACACAGAATGCTTTGATCGCAGAACTTAAAGAGGCAATTGAGCAACAGAAGAAGGAAATAAATCAACTCAAATTAAAATTATGAAAGTCTTTCTAACAAACATCCTTATGTGCTGCGCATGTTTTACACTCTCCGCGCAAACAACAAACACATTTCCTTTAAATGGCAGTGTAGGCATTGGTACACTCAGTCCTGAAAATGGATGGAAGCTAGATGTAAATGGTCTAGGTGCTGTCGGAACCTATGGAACAGCGAGAATTTATTTAGGAAGTTTAGATTCTACTACCGCGATGATACAGTCAAGGAATCTAATAACTAATCAAAAGCTTACTTTTTTCGCGAGCTCCTACAATTTTGGGGTTGGAAATGTAGGCATTGGCGATGCTGATCCGGCAACTTTGCTTACATTAAGACGAATGATTCCCGAGGGTGATCAGATTTCCATTTACCGAGCCGACAGTACTCCAAATCTTGATGTTTATTCAATTTATAATGGTTCATCAGATCCTCAATCAGGAAGTTTTGCTTATGGTGTTCGGCCTTCCGACGATGCCTGGCAAATTTGGGAGAAAGGTGATAATGTGAACTGGGCAAATTTATTTACGGTGAAAAAAGATGGAAATGTTGGAATAGGCACCCTTACACCAAACACAAAACTGGCGGTAAATGGAAACATCCGCGCCCTTGAAATCAAAGTAGAAACCGCCAACTGGCCGGATTATGTTTTTGCAAAAGACTACAAGCTTCCAACTCTGCAGGAAACAGAAAAGCATATTAAAGACAAAGGGCATCTGCCGGGTATTCCATCGGCCGCAGAGGTGAAGGCGAATGGGGTTGACTTAGGGGAAATGAATGCCAGACTGTTGCAGAAGATCGAAGAACTGACACTGTATTTGATAAGATTGGAAAAAGAGAATGACAAACAAAAACAAAAAAACAGGAGCCTTGAAGAACGCCTGAATAAAATCGAGAATCAATAATATACGAGGCCAACCTTTTCATGCCAGTATCTGAGCAAACCAGCTACTGGCAAGCGATGAGGTTTAGAACAGTTTTATAGAAAATACGACGCGCCGGGGCTAAAAAATTGCCCCGCAAATTTTCGGGTTATCCACATTTGTTTTCAGGGATGTTAGCAAAAAGTCTGCTCAATAGGTAATCAGTCCACTTTTTGGGTCTCAAATCTCCTGTTGAAAAATATTTCCAAGAAAATAACAAAGGGCAAACTGATTGCCCTTACTCTTTTTAATATTGGCAGGTTACTCACTTATGGGTGGCCTACGGTATTATGAAAGTTGAATTAACGCTTTTAAGAAATGTTAGTGAAGCGGTACTAATGGGTGCTACCGGAAGTCCGGATCAGTTTGCGCAAAGGCTGGGCATATCCAGGCGTTTCCTGTATGTAGTACTCGGCTACCTTAAAACAGAGTTTGATGCACCCATTGCTTATTCCAGATCGCGGGAAACCTTTTACTATACCAAAGAGTGGGAGTTTTATATCGGTGATTTGACGCGCTTGCGAAAAGAGTTTATCAAGGGCGTATTAATGGGACTGGAGTTTTTAAAAATAGTTGAATGATGACCATTTTATGCATTGCCTTGTTGAGAGTATTTGGCTAGCACGGTGTTTTTGTAGTATTGGGAAGGTTTTTAATATAAATTATAGGATTATGAAAGGATTATATATGATTTTACTGGGGGCAGTAAGTTTTACTGCGATGGGGCAAACCAACAACAACTTTCCGGTTACGGGAAGTGCCACAATTTATGATTACTCGCCCATGCTCTTTTTAAAACGGAACACAAATGAGGGGGGCTTTGTGCAAGGTATCCAAACGCAGCTTTTGGATGGTACGAATAACTGGTTCTACGGCGCGGTTCATGAAGGCAAATGGACTGTAGGAAAAGGTGATTACCAAAATGAAAAGCTGACGGTTTTGAATAATGGTAATGTTGGAGTGGGAACAGATAACCCTTTGGCAAACTTACATGTAAATGGAATTATGAGATGGGGGGGACATAATGCTAACTATTTGTACAGCGGCCAGGATGGCATAGGGGCATATTTTGAACAGGTTGGTAACGATGCTGACAAAAGCAGTATCCGGTTTCAAACTTCAGTTTTGGGAACCGGACAAAATTACTCTGTTTTTTCTATAGACCCTGAGAAGGGTTTTAGCTTCTTCTCGTGGGGAAACGGTAATAGTGATGTAGGTATAGGAACATCCGACACAAAAGGTTACAAGCTTGCCGTGAATGGAAAAGTTCGCGCCCATGAAATTAAGGTAGAAACCGCTAACTGGCCAGACTACGTTTTTGCTAAAGACTACAAGCTTCCGACGCTCCAGGAAACAGAGAAACACATTAAAGATAAGGGGCATCTGCCAGGTATTCCTTCTGCTGGGGAAGTAAAAGCCAATGGAATTGATTTAGGGGAAATGAATGCGAAGCTGTTGAAGAAGATCGAGGAGTTGACTTTGTATTTGATAGAGAAGGATAAACAGAACCAGATGTTGAATAAGCGATTGCAAAAACTTGAGGGCGACAATGCCAGAATTTTAAAGCAATTAAAACATGAGAAGTAGATATTTTATATGGCTGATCTTTCTTTTTATTGCCGGGACGATTATTCGTTCCGGTTTTTTTGTGCATATTGGTTCCTATATCTATAACTACAAAATAACTGATCACGAGTTCTGTGGCTAAATCCTAATAAAATGAAAAAACTGGTAATACTTTTATCCCTCACATTTATATTCACACAACTGGCTGTGGCGCAAAAGACTGAAATCTGGATTGTTCGCCATGCCGAAAAGGACAATAGTGATCCCAAGAACACAAATCCAGACTTGTCTGCCGAAGGCCAGAAGAGGGCGCAAAAATTGCTGGATTATATGGCAGATATTAAATTGGACAAGGCCTTTAGTACACCCTATAAAAGAACCAGGCAAACTCTCACGCCTTTGGTAAAAGCAAAAGGAATTGAACTGGTAGATTATAACGATGTTGCACAGCTGGCCAAGCAGATCAGGAAAGATTATTCAGGGAAAAAAGTGATTATCGCCGGACACTCCAATACCATTCTGGAAATTGTAGAAGCTTTTGGCATTGCCCGCCCAGTTGCAGCCATAGCTGAAAAAGAGTTCAATAATATCTTTCACATCATCCTGGAAGCAGATCTTATGGGGCTGGATATGAATACCTACGGGGATTAATTTATACCATGCTTTGACTCTTAGGTTTTGCGATGTAGTTTAATGTTGTTTTTTTGATTTTGAACTACCAGACCACTTGATTGCATCCACCCTATCGGTGAAGGATTCTTAAAATAATATGAATGGGGGTAAAAATACGACGCGCCATGACAAAAAATTGCCCCGGAGTTTTTTTGTGTAACTGCTTTTTAGACTGCTTTCATCTTGTGTTTTCTCGGTTCTTTAGGTCTCTAGGCCAGTTTTTTCGACCTGAAAAATTATTTAAAAATATTTTCAGAAAAATAACAAAGGGCAAACTGATTGCCCTTACTCTTTTTAATATTGGGAGTTACTGGTTTATAAATGAAAATAGATTTAAAACTTATAAAAGAAATCCACAGTTTGATACTGACCGATGCTACAGGTAGCCCTGAGTTCCTGGCACAAAAGCTGGGCATATCCAGGCGGTCGCTGTACACGTACCTCAAATACATGAGGAGCGAATTGGAGGCCCCCATAATTTATTCGAGACCCAGGGAAACCTTCTACTACAAAGAAGAGTGGGAACTTTATATCGGTAGCCTTACAAAGGTGAAGGTAGAGTTGTTAAAGGAACTGATGGATACCATACAAAATTTTTAAGAATATTAAAACAAATTTAATCATATGAGAAATTTATTCTTTTTACCGCTTTTGCTATTGATTATGGTGAAAGCCAATGCGCAGCAAACGGTTCAGCAGGTACTGTCGCTCACCAGTAATGGTGTCAATTCTACGGAGATTTTGATGTACAAGCAGGATAATTCCAGCTATTATGACTTAGCGGCCAATAATGCCGGTTTTGGTATTGCCAATAGTACAACGAATGCTTACCCTTTTTACATTAATTATTTGGATAATATCGGTTTGGGAACTAACACCCCTGAGCAAAAATTGGATGTCCATGGTAATGCAATTATCAGGGGGAGTATTATAAGCTCAGTTGCTGATGCAAATATTGGAGGCCGCATTCTGTTAAATAACCCTGCCAAGACCGCAAGTGGAACCGCAAGTAGCTGGCAAATATTCAATATGTCTGGTGCATATGGAAACAGCCTGCAATTCTGGGCATACGATAATGTGGGTTGCACGAGTCCAAATGGTCTTTGTGATAATAAATTTACCATTATGGATAATGGTAATGTGGGGATTGGTACAACCATTCCAAATTCCAAATTGGCTGTTAATGGAAACATTCGTGCCCACGAAATCAAAGTAGAAACTGCCAACTGGCCTGATTATGTTTTTGCAAAAGACTACCAGCTTCCAACCCTTCAGGAAACGGAAAAGCATATTTAAGACAAAGGCCATTTGCCGGGGATTCCTTCTGCTGCGGAAGTAAAAGCCAATGGGATTGATGTAGGCGCAATGAATGCGAAACTGTTGCAAAAAATAGAAGAGCTGACTTTGCATTTGATTGAGCAGAATAAGAAAAATGGGGAACAGGAACAAAAGATTAAATTGCTTGAAGACCGCCTTAACAGGATTGATAGGCATTAAAGACTAGTGAAAAAATTGTTGGGAAAGCCCATCTGGACTTAAATGCTTAAACGGTTTTAATTGAATACATTTGTATATATGGATCTGATTGAGACAATAGAGAAATATAAACATTTGGGTATCGATGATGTTATAGATCATGAGAAATTTAACCTCATCTCTATTGTGTATCATTCAACCCGAATTGAAGGCTCTACATTAACAGAGGTTGAAACACAGGTATTATTAACCGAAGGACTTACACCAAAGGGGAAGCCTATTGAGCATAGTCTGATGGTTACCGATCATTATGCGGCTTTGCAATTTATATTAAAAGAGGCGAAAGCAAGGCGACCGGTTTCAACTGCATTTATTCAGGAAATAAATTCGCTTGTTGTGCGCAATACCGGCAGTTTTTATAATACAATATTTGGGACGGTCGATGCCCGTACAGGAGCTTTTAGAAAAGGAAATGTTACTGCCGGATCAACTTATTTTCCGAATTATGATAAGGTTGAAAGGTTAACTGATAGCATGACCGATAAGATTAATGAAAAGATGCAGTCTGATATATCTGTAGCTGATCAGATCAACCTTGCTTTTGATGCCCATTTTAACCTTGTCAGTATTCACCCTTTTTATGATGACAATGGCCGTACTTCCCGTTTGTTGATGAATTATATACAGGCCTGCTACCAACTTCCACTTGCTATTGTGCACAATGAATCAAAAGCCGATTATATTCAGGCATTGATAGATACCCGGGAAAAAGATGACATCAATATTTTTCGGCAGTTTATGAATGATGAGTATAAAAAATGTTTAGCAGATGAAATCAAGAAATTTGAAGATATTTCGAAACCTAAAAAAGGTTCGGGATTTCATTTGATGTTTTAGTTTATAATTGATAAGCCGAATTTCTAAAATACGACCTACCGGGGCAATTTTTTAGCCCCGGCTTTTTTTTGATTTTTCTCAAAATCTCTACAGCTTTTTCAAAAAAACATTTTCTATTGCTGTTTAAAGCCAGTTTTTCGACTCAAAAAATCTGTTGAAAAATATTTTTAACTAAATTTCAAAGGGCAAACTGGTTGCCCTTACTATTCTTAGTATTGCTTAGCTGATGTAGTTTATCGGCTTTAATAAATGAACGCAATATGAGAAAAATATTTTTTACAGGAATGCTGGCAGTAGGTACTGTAGCGGCATTTGGGCAGCCCAATACCTTGCCAAATAACGGGGATGTGGGAATCGGAACAACAACACCTAGTCAAAAACTTACAGTAATTGGGAAAATGAATATAGAAGATCCAACCTTGGGTAATTATTTAGGTTTTGGTATACCTAATATCAATGAGTACAATACAATTGGCAGTCTTTACTCTTCAGCGGTTTTAACGATTGGCCATGGTCTGAAACCTCATCCTTCGGAAGGTACCCTCACTTATAGTTTTCCCACTATGAGCAGAAGCGCAATTGAAGTTGGAGGCTTTGGTGCAAACGGGATTAGATTTTACACAAAAGGTGTTAGTACTGAAACAGTTGGAGCAGCGTTTACTGACCCTCCGCGAATGATGATCTCTAATAGTGGAAAGGTTGGTATAGGAACAAATAATCCGGAATCCCCGTTTTATTTGCAGGCAGATGCAAATACTTCCGGTGCGCCAGCAAATGCTCAGGTAATAATTGCAGGTGGAACGCATCCTGAAAAAAGGCTTTCAATTGCCTATAACACATCTTCTAATTATGCAGAGATGCAATCTCAGGTGTATGCGGGTGCTTTCACACCAATTGTGCTAAATCCTAATGGAGGGGATGTGACAATTGGAACACCCGATTCAAAAGGGTATAAGCTTGCTGTGAATGGTAAAGTCCGCGCTCATGAGATTAAGGTTGAAACCGCCAACTGGCCGGATTATGTATTTGAACAAGATTACCGGCTTCTAACTCTTCAGGAGATCGAAAAACATATTAAGGACAAAGGGCATTTGCCCGGTATTCCTTCTGCTGCAGAGGCAAAAACCAATGGGATTGATTTAGGTGAAATGAATGCGAAGCTATTGCAAAAAATAGAAGAGCTGACTTTGCATTTGATAGAAAAGGACAAAAAGCTAAATGAAGATCGCAAGATTATTCTGAACCAGGAGGAGAGATTGAGGAAACTGGAATGCAAAATAGGAAATTAGGGATGGAATCAACTTTTACGCGTCGACGTGTCGATTTTTTGCACGGAAGGTTTTTGGTTATTCCCCAAAATGGACTTAAATCTCTTTCAGAAAACCTCAATTAAATAACGTGAAGACAGATTTATACTGCTAAAACCAACACCAAAAAATATTTTCAAGAAAAATACAAAGGGCAAACTGGTTGCCCTTACTATCCTTAGTATTGTGGGGTTGGCAGGGTCGTTTAAACGTGTCAATAAAATAGTCCATAAAAATATGTCGTATGAAAAGACTACTTCTTCTTGTTTTCCTGACAACATACAATCTTGCTAAATCTCAAACACTCCAAAGTGTATATGACAATGGTCGGTTTATACAGACCGCCCCCAGTATGCCCGTTGTGATTAAGGCTGGAGCTGATGCTCATGGTCTCCAAATATGGGGAAGACCTGATGGATATGGGTATATAGAGTTTTTTAATGAATTAGGTGGAGGTCCACAGAGGGCAATATTTGGTTACGAATCGAGATTAAACTATGAAGCGCCTGCCCATAATTTTATCGGGAATATAGGTATTGGAATACTAATCCGACTGCAAAGATTAGCTTCAAAGATGTAAGCTATGACAATAGTGATGGAATCACCTGGTATAGTGGAGCTCCATTAAATTATGGCATTTACAGGACTCCAGGTGCCTGGGCAGCACCCAACTATCAGCAGCTAAATTTATCATTTGATACGGGGATTATTTTGAATCCTGGGATTAACTACGGTAAAAGCTATGTTGATATTCAAGGGAACGGATTGAGAGTAACCACAGGAGATATAGGCATTGGAACAACGGATACTAAGGGATACAAGCTTGCTGTAAATGGCAAAGTCCGCGCTCATGAAATTAAGGTTGAAACAGCTAACTGGCCGGATTATGTTTTTGCAAAGGATTACCGGCTTCCAACACTTCAGGAAACCGAAAAGCACATTAAAGAAAAAGGGCATTTACAGGGCATTCCATCAGCTGAGGAGGCAAAAACCAATGGGATTGATTTAGGTGAAATGAATGCGAAGCTATTGCAGAAAATAGAGGAGTTGACGCTGCATTTGATAGAAAAGGATAAAGAAATAGTAGTGGAGCGAAGCAGAGTCGATAGGCTAGAACAATTATTAAACAAACTATTCAATAAATAATAAGATCATGCACAAATTATTCGTAAACGCACTTGAACGCCTAAGGGAATCGCAATTTGATCATCTGCTACGGTTAACCATAGCAATGCTGTTTTTCGCGTGTCCCGTATTTGGTCAATTTGACTACAAAAATCAGGCTCATAGTCCGTCTCCAAATTCTGCTTCAATAGCAAAACTTGGATCTACGGACGTCAACTTATATACGGGTGTTCCTGCTATTGTCTCCGAGTTGCACAGCCTGGCGGGCAGAAATTATGCAATTCCAATCAATCTATTTTATAATGCTTCTGGTATTAAAGTGCAGGATGTAGCTAGTAACGTAGGTTTAGGTTGGAGTATTAGTACCAATTGCATTGTTACAAGGGTTGTAAACGGCTTACCAGACGAAGATCCGGCGGCAGGATATTTTGGGAGCGATATGGGGGAGAAAATCACTGGAGTTTTAACTGCAGCAGAGATGGAAGCTATTTCCAATAACGAAAAAGACTCTGAACCTGATGTTTTCTACTTCAACCTCAACGGAGAAACAGGAAAGTTTGTCTTTGATAAAAATAAGAACCCCTTAGTGCTGGGTAATGCTGGTGTGAGAATCCTGAACAGCCCATTCAAAAAAGAACTACAGGTTGACGGATGGATTATTATGAATGCATCAGGTACTAAGTTTTATTTGGGAAGTAGTAGTGCCACAATAGAATCGACATCTTCAACTTCGTATTTTCAGGATGCTAGTAAAACAATTACCTATGATTCCACCTGGTACCTCGAAAAAATAGAAACTCCAAACAATGTCGAGACGATAAACTTTACTTACACTTCAGGGGATCCCATTTCTGTTACCCATTACAGTAAAAAAATGAAGATGAGAAATAAGATAGTAAATACGTTTCGCAGAGAGGTCAAAATACTTTGGTTTATAAAGATACAAAGTGCCGGCTCTTCGCCAACGGAGATCTCTATTGTTGATCAAGAGTTTTGGGATTCTAATATTGTCCAGACAGTTGCCAGTCCGAAATATCTAACAGCGATCACAACATCAGATCAATCTGCTTATTTTTTTTATAAGCCAATCTCAAGGCCTGACTTAACTAATGGTAAGGTTATGGACAAGATTGAAATTAAGGATTATACTTCTCAACTGATGAAAACTTTCAGATTTCATATGAGCGACAAAATAGCGACTGAGACCGATCCTTCTGAAACAACCGCATCGCAGGATAAGCATCGTTTGATGCTTGATGGGGTAGATCTTGAAACCGTTGCAGGTAATACTAAACAGCTTTTTAGATATAAGTACAATTCGACCCCATTGCCTCAGAGGAACTCAAGTAAAACAGATGCCTGGGGATATTATAACAACAATCAATATGGATATTTTCCAGACGAGACTGTGGTAGATGAGGCAAAAAGTATGAGCGTCGATAAAATGATCGCTGGAATTTTGGAGGAGATCGTGTTTGCATCCGGAGGTTATAAGCGGTTTGCATATGAATGTAATTCATATTATGATGATTATACGGGAGCTCCAACACCTGGTGGTGGAATTCGGGTGAAGAGAATATTGGAGGTACCAGGATTAGGTGCTCCAAAACAATCTACATATACTTATTGGCCAGGCGAACGTCTAAGGGCGAATCCCGTTTACCAAACCATGATTGATCACAGGCAGTCAATGGTTAGTTACAAGTTCGGTGCGATTATTCCGCAGGGAACAGCAGGACAGGCAATTCCCTCTATTCCCCTTCCTCCACATAGTTTGCAAAATCGATCCGTCGGACCAATTGGAACACCACTTGTGCCATCCATGCCTTATGGGGGGATGGTAAATTCGGTGGCTCAGGCGTTGGGAAATATAATAAGTGATTTGCAGCCAATGACCCTAACCAGGTATTCTCCATTTGTTATCAACAGTTCTACGCCGTATAACAACCTTTCTGATTCGGAGGGCGCCTATGTAGGTTATGGTACAGTGGCTGTAGAAAACAGTGAGGGAAAAGCCGTTTATACATTTACCGATATGGAGCAATTTCCGGATGTGTCAAACCAAATCAGGGTAAATGCAAGTTTTCAGCCGACCGCAGTTTTATATTCTGATATCACTCCGTTTTCGCCCTTCACCTCTTATGCAGCCGCACGTGGCAGGGTTAAGAGCATCAACTATTATGATAGTAGCAATCAGCTTGTCAAAACTGTCAACAATAATTATACCTTTAGTGATATTACTAAAAGTGTGCCTGGGTTGAGATGTGCCTTAGGTATTGTCAGTATAGATGGTTATTATGCCTATGATAAATACTATAATTTAGGGCGATATGACCATATATCCTTTTCACTTTTGTCTCAGGAAACGACAGAAACGACTCATACCAGAGCTTCAGGAACCAATACGAGAGTCGAAAAGAAATCCATTTCAGACTATTATCCAACTTATCCGTTTTTGCTTGCTAACCAAAGTATGGAAAATAGTGATGGAAGTGTCATGTCCACACAGTATAAATACGTTGGTAATAAAGATCAAGTGTCATACCAACATCAATCGGAAACTGATGCCGCAGAACAATTGCACACAGATGGGCGATATACGGTGTTGTTAGAGCAAACTGCGAAACGGGATAATGTAGCAATCAATACACAAAAAACAGGTTACAAGAAATGGCAGGTCAATAACAAAACGTTAACATTACCAGAATTTACTTATCAGGGCAATGGAAGTACATCAAAAATTGTAGGTCAGAATTTTGGATATGACGAGTCTGGAAACTTGTTGCAAACGTCAAAAAACAATGGTGTAAAGACCACTGTCAAGTGGGGGAATAACCAGCTCTATCCTACTTTAGAGGCGGTTAATGCCAGCGCATCCGAGATCTATGAAGAGGACTTTGAAAATGCTTTGGGAACATTGGGTGAGGCTGAAAGCGGCGAGAAATTCCATGCCGGGGCATACGCAGTTAATTTCACTTTGCCCAATAGCCGAAAATATAAGATTACGTATTGGTACAGACAAGACAACAAATGGCTTTTCTCAGGTAACATTCCCTATACAGGTGCTACAACCCTTAATCAGGGAGATGCAATAGACAATGTATTGATTAGCCCTGTGGATGCAGTATGTTCTAAAAAAAGCTACCATCCGTCTTATGGTCTTACTTTTTCTGCCAGCGGCAATGCAGTTAATTATTTTACCTATGATGATTTGTTTAGGTTACGCTTAGTCAAGGATAAACATAAGGACATCATTAAACAGTATGTTTACAATGATGTAAGTACTTATGCCGGAGAGGTATTTTTCAATCAAAAGCACGTTCAGGAGTTCAGGAAGAGCGAATGTACAAATCCTAATTACGTAGGACTGGTCGGCACTTATACTGTTCCGGCAGGAAGGTATCATTCTTATATCAGTCAGGAAGATGCAGATGCAAAAGCCCAGGCAGAGGCTAACGCCAAGGGACAACGTTATGTTGACCTGGTTGGAGAATGCGGACCGCATGCCCCATTGATTACAAGTACAAGTGAAGGATCGACCTATTATTCGATAGCTAAGTCATTTGATGATAATAAGCGCATATTATGTAATATAAAGGCGGTTTGCAGAGATGTGGATGGAAATTTATATGATCATTTTTTTAGTGTTCAATTCGAACATTATGAAACGGAAAAGTCCGGGTATCTGAACCTGGATGATACCTCGGTAGAAGAACTTTATGTTATTAGTACCACTGTTAACTGACCGAATTGTTAAATAAAATTTATCGTAAAGTTTATGAGTCATTTAAAAATAAAATTGGTTGCTGTTGTTATTTTAGTGCTAACTCAGTTCAGGCTATATGCGCAACAACATGTGGTAAAAAGTAGCTATCATGGAGAAAGTGAGATCACAGCTTCTGGAAGCATCACATTTCTTCCTGGTTTTCATGTTGTCGGGAACACCGGTTTTAGAGCTTATATTAAAAGTACAGCAGCAAACTGTATTCCACTAGTATTAAATCCGAGTACCAACCTCAACTATATTACAACGCTAAATGCACGGGTACCCGGGATAAAAACTGCAGGTGAAATGTTAGGAAAGAACATTTGCGAAGTAAGTGCGAATGTAGCTTACATGGATGGATTTGGAAGGGAGATACAATCGGTTAACGTTCAGGGAAATTCAGAAGGTAAAGATGTTGTTCAGTTTCAGGAATTTAACGTTTTCGGAGAAACACCCAAGCAATATCTGCCTTTTGTGGCAGCAAACAATAATGGAGCATATATCCAGAATGTGGTGAATGCACAATTGGATTTTTATACCAATACTACAGGCATCACTGCATCTGGAAGGCCGTTTGCAGAAACCAAGACAGATAATTCTCCCTTAGGCAGGATAATTGAACAGGGGGCGGTTGGGGACGTCTGGCAACTTGAAAATGGACATACAAAAAAAATAGTATATCACGGGAACAATGAACACACTTTCTTTGATCCAAATACAAATGTTGGAAGCAGGCAGGTTGCGATGTACACCTGCACAGCCAATTCCACAATCCCACAGAGAATCAATGGGACTAAGATATATGCGAGAGGGGTTCTTACCCTTACTATTTATAAAGATGAGAACTGGGCAGAAGCAGATGGATGCTGGGGAACTGTAGAAGAATATACGGACAGGATAGGTAGATTGATCCTGAAACGAGCATACAATAAGCTAAGTACGGGCAAAACAGAAATGCTTTCCACTTATTATGTTTATGATGAGTTCAACAACTTAAAATTTGTTATACCGCCCAAAGCGGAACCTGATAATGAAAATGCATTAGATCAAAATGTGGTTGACAACTTATGCTTTCAATATAGATATGATGAGTTTAATAGGCTAGTGGAAAAGAAAACTCCTGGTAAGGGTTGGGAGTTTATGGTGTACAATACACTGAATCAAATGGTGTTTTCGCAGGATGCGCTGCAGAGGAATAAGAGCCCGCAAGAATGGTCTTTCTCCAAACATGATGTACTGGGACGGAATGTTATGACAGGTATCTATAAAGACCCAAACACTACTGCTGATAATTCATATAGCACTCCATCAAATGCCAACCGCTTATCCCTGCAGGTAGAAGTTAATTCACAAAGCACTTTATTTGAGGAAAGAAGCTCAGTATCGATAACTGGTTATACGAGTAATACATTGCCGGGGACTGTTGATATAGCCCATTATTTGAGTCAGAGCTATTATGATGATTATGATGTTCCTGGTTTGCCGGTGCAATTTGCTACAACGGCAAATAATTATTCGAAATCTATACAAGGATTGCCCACCGTAAGTAGAATAGCTGTGTTAAATAATCCAGAGCATATGCTTTGGAACATAAATTATTACGATGATGAGGCGAGAGTAGTAAAAAGTTTTGCTCAACATTATTTGGGAAGTGTACTAAATGACGGAAACTACGATGAGACCACCAACACTTACAATTTCGTAGGTGAAGTTTTGAACACGACCAGGAAACATTTCGTGAACGGTATTGAAAAATTAAATATCGTTGATTCGTATGATATCGATCATACAGGGAGTTTGTTAAGTGCAAGGCAAAAAATTAACGGTGGACCTGAGATCATTCTTGCCAAGAATGAATACAATACTTTGGGACAATTAAAAAATAAATATCTCCACTCTGAGGATAACGGGAGTACTTTTCTTCAAAATATCTCCTATGGTTATAATCAAAGAGGATGGTTAAATACCTCATCAAGCAGTCTGTTCAATATGGAGTTGATATATGATGACGACGGAACCTACGGAAATTACGGAGCATATAATGGAAATATCAGTTATATGAGGTGGGGAAGTAACTTGGAAAATATGTTTTCTTACGATTATGATAAGATTAATCGGCTCACTTTGGCAAGTTTTCCTGGAATGACTGAGGAGGTATCATATGATAAAGGTGGAAATATTTCCAAACTAATCAGAAACAATAACACAATCAATTATAGCTATACTAACGGAACTAATCAACTTCAATCTGTTTCGGGCAATGGATTAAATCAAATAAACTATGCTTATGATCTTAACGGGAATACTGTAATAGACGGATCTAAACAAAATATCAATGTTGCCTATAATTTATTAGACCTTCCAAAGACAGTGAGCGGTAGCCAGTCTTTAAGTTATCAATATGATGCGTCGGGTAAAATGCTTAGTAAACTAGGCGCTAGTGGGCTAAATGAATATATTCATGGGATTCAGTATGGTAATGTAAGTGGTAGCTACAATATTGATTTCGTTAAGACCGGAGTAGGAAGGGCCGTTCGGCAATCAGATAACACATACAGGTATCAATACGATTTAACAGATCAGCTAGGCAATGTCCGGGTTACTTTTGATAAAGATCCTAATACGGGTTTAGCGCGTCGGATTCAGGAAGATAATTATTATGCCTTTGGTAAACGTGCATCTGTTTCTCCAGTTTCATTGGAAAATAAATATCTTTACAACGGCAAGGATTTGCAAGAAGAACTTGGTGAGTATGATTATGGTGCACGGTTTTATAATCCGGAAATAGCGAGATGGAATGTAGTCGATCCATCAGCAGAGTTAACCTCATCGTTGAATCCTTACCATTATACCAACAACAATCCGGTAAATTATGTGGATCCAGACGGAAGATATGCTTCTCCAATAAGAGCTTTCTTTTCCTGGGTAGGACATGGCTTTCAAGGCGGTATTCATCGGGCGGCCGAAGGATCTTTTCAAGAGCTTGTCTACGGCAAATGGTATGTCTCTGGAAGTAACGGAGCGAAACGAATCAGGAATGGTGACGGAGAAAACACCCTGGATGAAGTTGAAAGGAGTCAGTGGATAGATCGTGGTACAATTTTACCTTCGAAAATACAATCTCAGATTGATCGTGCTTATAATCGACTTCTGGCAGGACAAGCAGATTGGAGGGTTGGTCATTATAATGAGTACACAAAGCAGGTTAACGGCTGGGGAGGAATAAAGCCAAATTATTTTTTTGAGGAGATGTTTATAGGTGGAGCGGTGGCTAAAGGTTTGGGAATAGCTTATAATAGCTCTAGGGCTTGGATGGGTGGCTCTACTGTATTTGGAGCGGATGCTGCAACTATGGTGAATGCATCGAGGATGGTTCCAGAAGAAGGTCTTCATCAGGTATTATTACATGGGACGGGTGATGGATTTATTATAGATGGCGTATTTAATACTCCAAAACAGTTGGCGAGAAAAATGCTTGAAGAAGGTTTTGAACGGGGTACATCAGTTAGGTTAATATCTTGTAACACAGGTGTTTATGGTGATGGTGCCGCTTATCAGCTTTCGAGATATTTAAAGTCACCAGTTATTGCCCCTACAAATAAGATAAGAATATTGAAAGGAGGTGAGTATGAAATTTATGATAACGGTACTTTTAGAACATTTTATAATACAACTATAAAATAATATGAAATATGTAGGATTTATTAAAGAAAATACAAATATAAAAGAAGCAATTTCTTTCGAGGACATGATTAAATCAAAAGCGGATTATGATCATGAGACATTAAAGAAGATTAAGAGTTATCTCAGTAATGGTTTACTCGTATTTAGTTGGATGGGGTATACCCAAGATCCTATAAAAAAGGTTTTCATTGCACCAGATGGATATTCAACTGATGGTGAATGGATATGGCCAGATTATTACTATTATTATATAGATAACTATTCTATTGAAGTAGACAGAGAATTTTTTATGCATATGTCAAAAGTTGGGTTTGACCTTAAAATAAGTGATAAGCTTTTAGAATCGCAGGGAACAATAGAAGACGAAATGCAAAAGAAATTTAATAAGGATCAAAATACCAAAGGTGAGTAAATGAATTAGAAGCTATGATGATATAGCATTACGATTTTCCAAGCAAGGCCAACACCATGCAACTCAAAAATACGACGGGCCGGGGCAATTTTTTAGCCCCGGCTTTTTTTTGATTTTCCCCAAGATCTCTACGATTTTTTCAAAAAATCATCCTTTATTCCTATTTAAAACCTGTTTTTTCACTCCAAAAAACTGTTGAAAAATATTTTTAACAAAATAACAAAGGGCAAACTGGTTGCCCTTACTAATTCTATATTGGTCGCAGTCAGGATGCATAAAGCACCTGTTAATGATCATATAGAAAATGAAAAGTACCAAATTAAAAGCCTACACCCTCACCGAAATCCTGGTGGTGCTGGTGATCATCGGAATCCTTATCCTGCTGGTTTTGCCCAACCTGATGCCTTTAATCACCAAGGCAAAAAACACGGAAGCCAAGATGCAGCTGCAGCATGCCCACCAGCTCGAGAAGACCTTCTTTTACGAAAAGTCTAAATACTCAACAGACCTGGCCGAGATCGGCTATGTACAGGAAAAGCTGAGCACCGATGGCAAAGACGGAAAAGCCAATTACCGCCTGGAAGTGGTATCGGCGACACCCAACTCCTTCGTAATCCGTGCAACAGCAGTGGTCGATTTTGATGGCGATGGCACCTTTAACGTATGGGAGATAGACCAGGACAAAAACCTGAAAGAAACGGTACAGGACTAAACCATGACCAGCATGTTTTTGATAAAGGCTGTAGTGATACTTATCCTGGTAGCTATGGGCCTGCAGGACTTTAAGTTCAGGGCCATCTCCTGGTACCTGTTCCCGGCGCTGGCCCTGGGCTTGCTGTTGCTCAACCCTGCGTTCAGCCTGTACAGCTGCTTTGTAAACTTCGGCTTTGTGGCCCTGGTATTTGTACTGCTTACCGGGTGGTTTTCTTTAAAGAGCGGCAGCCTGGTTAACCTAACCCAAAGGCACCTGGGCGTCGGCGATGTCCTGTTCCTGCTTTGCCTGGCCTTCTTCTTTTCGCCCCTAAACTTCTTCCTGTTCTATTTACTGAGCCTGCTCAGCATAAGCATAGGCACCGGTTTATACCTGCTGGCCTTTAAGCCAAAGGATTTTACCATCCCCCTGGCGGGTTTGCAGGGGCTTGCCCTGCTGGCGGTGTTGCTGATCAGCTGGTTGCTTAACCTAGACCTGAACGATAACACGCTTTTACCCGATTTAATAATGAGCTATGAACGAAGCTAAAGAACTGACCATAAATGCGGCCCTGATCCATGAAATTACCATGGATCAGGCCTGGTATTACCGCATCTTCCCCAGTGAACTGGTAAAGGATACCATTTACCTGTATTGTGAAGAGGGAACGGACACAAATGCACTAACGGATGAACTGGAGATTTTGCTCGGAAAAAACGTAAGCCTGCAGGGCCTTGAACCGGCAACCATGGCCCGGCTGCTGAATCAGTACTACATTAGGGAAGAGCAGCAGGCCGAAACCAGCAGCCTTAAGCACGATCACTCTTCAGACGATTTCCTGGAGAACCTGATCTCGGAAGCCAAGCGCCTGAAGAGCAGTGATATCCATATAGAAACCTATGAGGAGAAATGCCGCGTAAGGATAAGGATAGATGGCATGCTGGTAGAACGCTACATCCTGAGCCGCCTGGAATACCCGGCCATCATCAACCGCATCAAGATATTGGCCAACCTGGACATTGCCGAAAAGCGCCTGCCGCAGGATGGCCGGATCAATTTTAAGACCAGCCAGCACCAGTTCGACATCCGGGTGTCGGTACTGCCCACCCTGTACGGCGAAAAGGTAGTGCTGCGTTTGCTAAACAACGATGCCACCAATATAGACCTGTTTACCCTGGGCTTTGCCGAGCAGGACCTGAACAACTACCTGGAAGGGGTGAAACGGCCCAATGGCATTGTACTGATTAGCGGGCCTACGGGTTCTGGTAAAACCACCACGCTCTACGCCACCTTAAAGCTGCTGAACAAAAACACGCGTAACATCCTGACCATTGAGGATCCTATTGAGTATACCCTGGATGGCATTAACCAGGTACAGCTCAAGGAAAACATCGGCTTAACCTTTGCTGCGGCACTCCGCACCTTTTTGCGGCAGGATCCGGATGTGATCATGGTAGGGGAGATCCGCGACCCCGAAACCGCCAATATGGCGATACGGGCTGCGCTTACCGGTCACCTTGTGCTGTCTACCATCCACACCAACTCGGCCTGGGGAACCATATCCCGGTTAATGGACATGGGCATTCCACCTTTCCTGGTGGCCAATACGCTGAACACCTCGGTAGCCCAAAGGCTGGTGCGTTTGCTTTGTCCGCATTGCCGCGCGCAAACGGCAATGGACCATAAGCTGTACCCTAAAAGTTTTAGCCCGCCTTTTGAGGTAAACCAGCACTGGGTGGCCAAAGGCTGCGACCAATGTTATTTTACCGGGTATAAAGGCCGTAAGGCTGTATATGAAGTGATCCCCCTGGATCAGGAACTGGCCCATCAGATTAAGGCTGGCAACCAGCAGCCCGAGGAACTGCTGAAAGAACGCGGCATTGATACCATTGCCGCCAACGCCTTCGCCCTGTTTGCCGGGGGCCATACCTCACTGGAAGAAGTTTACCCTTTATTACTGAATTGATATGAAACGAATATTATTGATCATTTTCTTTTGCCTGCCCTTGTTGCTTGCTGCACAGCAAAACCAGCAGGAACGTATTGATGCATTGGAAAAGAAACTGGTGGGCCTCTCGGCATTTGTGCCGGGGCTAAAGCAAAAGGTCCAGCTGGGCCTTTCTGGAGCCTCCATACAGGAGTTCCTGAGGGCCGTGGCACAGGCCAACCAGCTCAACATCAACGTAGACCCGATGCTGAACATCAAGGTGTCTAACAATTTTACCAATGAGAACGCCTTGAATGTAATCCTGTTCCTGGCCAAAAACTACAACCTGGAAGTGAATGTGATCGGCTCCATCATTACCGTATCGCCCTATAATCCGCCTGTAATTAAAGCGCCCTATGTGCCTAAGGTAATTGCCATGAAATACAATGCAGTGGCAAACACTTTGTCTATGGAGCTCAATAACGATAGCCTGGCAATGGTAGCCCGTAAGGTAAGCCAGCTTTCGGGCAAGAACGTAGTGGTGCCGGTAGCGTTGAACGCTAAGGTAGTGAGCGGGTTTTTTAACGAAGCCCCGCTGGAAACCGCTTTAGAGAAACTGGCCTTTGCCAATGAGCTGAAGCTAACCAAAACAAGCGACAATGTTTACGTTTTCCAGGGTTTGCAGGAAGGTGAGGAAGTGTTTATCAATGCCGATAAAAATACAGATGTACGCAAAAACCTGAAACCATCAGCTGCGGGAGCTGGGGGAGGGAAAGGTACTTTTAACCTCTCCGGCAAGAGCGTTACCAACGATAAGGGTGCTGGCAGTGCCAAACTCCTGAGCATCGATGCGGTAAACACACCCATTATAGACCTGGTGAAATCGGCCGCTGCCGAAACTAATGTCAACTTTTTCCTGTATTCCGACCTGAAAGGCAGCATCAGCACCAAAGTGAACAACATCACTTTTGATAACTTCCTGACGGCCATGTTTAACGGTACCGATTATACCTATAAGGTAGACAACGGCGTGTACCTTATTGGCGACAGGAAACTGGAAGGCCTGCGCAAAAACAAAGTGCTGCAGCTGCAGTACCGTGCGGTAGATACCATCATGAACATGATCCCTTCGGAATGGAAAAAGGGGGTAGACATTAAAGAATTTAAAGAACAGAATACCCTGCTGCTTTCGGGTTCCGGGCCCCAGCTTGCAGAGATTGAAAGTTATGTAAGGGAACTGGATAAGCTGGTGCCCATGGTACTGATAGAGGTAACCATGCTCGACATCCGCAAAGGCCATACCACCAAAACCGGTATTGAAGCCGGATTGGCAGACTCTGTAGTCAAAACCAGGGGTACGGTGCTTTCCGGTGTAGACATGACCCTGGGGGCCGGATCCATCAACAACCTGCTTGGAAAAATAGGCACGGGCAGCGTGTTCAACATTGGCAAGGTAACGCCCAATTTTTATGTGAAACTGAATGCCCTGGAAGCCAATAATAACATAGAGATCAGGCAGGTGCCTAAACTGGCCACACTGAACGGGCATACCGCTAACCTGAGTATAGGTACAACCCGTTACTACGTTACCAAAACGCAAAACGTGTTCTCATCGGTAAACACACAGACGGTTTTTACCGAGCAGTTTAACAAGGTTGATGCAAACCTAGCCATCGGTATTAGTCCGGTAGTTTCAGGCGACGACCAGGTTACGTTGAAAATAAAGGTAGAGATATCGGATTTCATAGGTACCCCACCGGCCAATGCACCACCGCCAACATCAACCAGCAAGTTTGAATCGATTATCAGGGCGCACAACGAAGACATGATTGTGCTTGGCGGGATGGAGCGTTCCGAGAAATCGGACAGCGGAAGCGGTGTACCCTTGTTGTCGCGCATTCCTATCCTGAAATGGCTTTTCAGCAGCAGGGAGCAAACCAAATCCAAAGTAGTAACCCTGGTTTTTATCAAACCAACCATAATTTATCAATAATATGCTGAAGGAAAAACTGCAGGCATTGATGAAGCTGAACACCATTACGGGGGTGGAGTTACATATGGCAAAGGAGGGGCAGCGGCTGCTGCATGCCTGTACCATCGGCATTGCCAAACAGCAGCTCAGTTTTGGGGCTAAAGAAAAGGGAATGAAGAGCGTCTTGCATTTCGCCAAAAACTTTAAGCCAGGTAATATTGCCCTTTGCCTTACCGGGAAAGGGGTGATCACCAAAAAGATAGCGCAGGTGCAAAGCGTAGACCAGCAGGTGGTGAACCAGGTTTTGCCCAATGCCAACCCGGAGCACTTTTATTTTCAGCACTACCACAGCGGGGAGTATTCTTTTATTTCGGCCATCAGGCGCTCAGATGTAGATGAAGTGCTGGCACAGTTCAGTGAAAATGGCTTCAGGGTATTGTCGCTTAGTCTGGATGCTTTTGTACTGGACGGGGCAATGGAACTCAAAGAAGGGCTGCTCGAACCTGAATTGCATTTGGCCTATGCGGCAGCTTTTCAGTTGCTACTGGCAGATAGCCCTGTAGAAATTGAGCACCAGCCGCTGGTATTTGGCAGGCAACAGGCCCTGGCCAAAGCAAAGCTGAAGGGGATTGCAATGGTTTCCGGACTGGTATTACTGGTGTTGCTGCTCTTGAATTTTGTGCTGTTCAGCTATTACAGCGGCCAAGTTAAAAGCCTTTCGGCAGCCAGCAACATCACTTCAGCAGAAATAGGAAAGCTGAGGGGCCAGGAAAAAGACATCAGTAAAAAAACAACGCTGATTAAAGCCGCAGGCTGGACAGGTGGCTTAAACTATGCCTACATCACCGATCAGCTCCTGGCCTGCATGCCTGCAAAAATGAGCCTGCAGGAGTTCAGCATCAATCCGCCCGATGAGCAGCAGAGCCGCAGCAGGCATGAAAGTGTATACCTCTGTAAAGCACTGAAAATAGCGGGTTCCTGTACCGACGCCAGTATGCTGAACAACTGGATTTTTGCGATAAAGGCCAAAGACTGGGTAGAGGGCTGTAAAATAATGAATTACGAAATAAACCAGGATGATGGGAACGGCCAGTTTACCATCGCTGTTCAACTGAAAGACCATGAAGAATAAAACGCTGGATTATACGCTGGTGCTGAAAATGATTGTGCCCATACTGCTATTGCTGCTGCTGGGCGTATACCAGCTTGCCTTTAAAAGGACCTGGGAAAGCTACCGGGATTATGCGTTGCTGAAAGCGCAAGGCGCAAACATGGAAAACCTGAGTGTTAGCCCCCTTTATACCATGGCCCGCATTAAAAAAGTAAACGAACTGTACGGTCGCTTTAATGTAGACACGCTGGGCTGGAAAAATGTACTCTGGAACCACAGTGCGGGCCTGTCGCAAAAATACAGCTGCAGCATCAACGCCTACCCACCTGTAAAACCTGTGAACTTTAATGAACAGCAGTTCTATAAGCAATCTGTAGGTTTTAGCGGTGAATTTGGAAACCTGCTCAAACTGCTGCACGAACTGAGTTATCTGAAAAATATTGGTGCCCTGAGCGACATCAGCTATATAAAAAAGCCAAGGGAAGAGCAGGTGATCCTGAATATAGACCTGCTGGCCATGCCCAAATAACAATTGAAATATGCTATGGAAAGAAAAAGAATATTGACTGCCCTTGCTGCAGTGCTGGTAACCACATTGGTTATTTCATGTAAAGATTTTATTGAGCCTTCGCTGGAAAAACGCAAGGTTGTATTGCTGGCCCCGGCCAACCAGTCGGAATCCGGTAAATACCAGGTCGGTTTTTGGTGGGAACCTGTTGAAGATGCCTTGTATTACCGCTTCCAGGTGGTAAGTCCGGATTTTGCTGCTGCCAGCACCTTGATTGCCGATACCTTGCTCAACGGACTGAACAAACTTAATTTAACGCTCGATCCGGGAAAGTACGAGTGGCGGGTAAGGGCCGAAAATGGCAGCAGCTACACGGCCTATAGCAGTGCGGCCTTTACCATTCACGAGTCTTCTATTGAAGAACAGAAGGTGATCCTCAGCTCGCCCGGCAGCAATTACCTGTCTAACCAGGAGGCGGTTCAGCTAAAATGGAATGTCCTGTTTGGTGCAGAGCTGTACCGTTTGCAGATTGATGCCGATAACTTCGGAGATGAAGCGAAGATGATTTACAATGGTACTTTGACCGGGCTGTCTTACGGTTTTACTTTCCCTAAAGAAGGAGCTTTCAAATGGCGGGTAAGGGCCGAAAATGCTACCATTCAATCTAAATGGTCAGACGTTTTTAACCTCAGCTACGACATTACGCCGCCTGCCAAAGTAAGCATTGTGGCACCCGGTAATGGGGTTTCTGTAAGCAAGCCTGTGAGTTTGCAATGGACGGCCGTTGCAACAGCTAAAAAATATAAGCTGTATGTGTTTAAGAACGACAAGACCGTGTACAGCACTGCATTCCCGGCACTGGTTAACGGTACCAGTTATTCCTTTAACCTGGGAGAGCCGGGCGAGAAAGTATACTGGCGCGTTTCGGCACTTGATGAAGCCGGTAACGAAGGCCCGCTGAGTGAGGAGATGAACTTTACCCTGCAGTAACATGAAGAATAAAAAAGCCTTGTTATATGTATTGGGTTTCCTGGTGGTGTGCATCTGGGGCATCATCATTATGCGCGTATATGCCGCAGTTGGGGATGAAGCAGGGGGCGCTGTAGTGATGACAAAGCAGGGCGATACGGTAAAAACCCATATCCCGGTGCTGCAGCCGGATACCTTTCAGCTGCTGCTGAACTATGGCGATCCATTTGATGCTGTAGCAGTTAAGGAAGCCCCGGTTGTTGCTGCTGCCGGTAATTTGCCTGTAGTAAAACCTATGGCAAGCCCGCAGGTGGTACAGCCCGTTACTGCAAAATACCTGGGCTTCATCTGGAACGCAGAGAACAAAAAGAAGATTGCCATTATGAACCAGGATGGTAAGGAAGTGATGGTGCAGGAGGGGGAAACGATAGGCCAGCTGCAATTGCTGGGCATTGCCAGCGATTCTGTTAAAGTTAAATATAAAGGTAAAACGAGTTTTATAAGGATAAACAAATGAGGAAGCTACATAGAATTTTGACTATTGGGATGTTGATGTTTTCGGCCTGTAAGCCGCAGGAACTAAACCTGCTTGCCAACCTGGGACGCAAGGTGAGGGTAAGCAATGCCGACGGTTTTGCCTATGCCAGTCTGGACAGGACAGGCGACCAGATCTTTAAATCGGATAAAAAGCAGTATGCCTGGTATGGCAAAGGGCAGATCAGCTATACCCAGGGCGATTATTCGGGGCGGCTGCTGCATGGGCCATACGAAAGTTTTTATGCTACAAATAAGCAATTGAAAGAAAAAGGCCGCTATGAATTTGGTTTAAAAGACGGGAAGTGGATGCTATGGGCAGCAGATGGGCAATTGCTGGAAACCCAGCAATGGTACCGTGGATTAAAAAACGGAAAAACGGTACTGTATGACAATTTGGGCTATGCAAAACAAAAGTTAAAATACAGGAACGGTGTGGTGGTAGAAAAGAAGAAACACGAGAAAAGCCTGATTGCCCGTATTAAACAATTCTTTAAAAAGAAGAAAAAATGATAAAAGCCTCTGCTTTATACATTTCATTGATCATTTCGATGTTGATTGTGCTGATCTGCGGATCGGTATTGTCTGTAGGCTATATCTATCGTATGGAGAATAAAAAGCAGGAACGCAGGGACAGGCTGGAAGCCAACCTGGCATCGGGTATGGCCATAGTGCTGGAGGAAAGTTTTAAACCAGACACTTTGCTGCAAACAAGCCTGTATGGGGCAGAGGCAGACTCGGTATTGCTGGACAAACGGGCCTGGGGCGTTTTTGAGCTGGGCCTTGTAAAGGCCTGGGAAGTAACGGATACCCTGCAAAAGGCATTCCTGATTGGCGCGGTAATGAAGGATACGCTAAAAGTGCTGGAGCTGTCAGACGAGGACCGGCCTTTGTCTATCAGCGGTAAATCGCTGATTAAAGGTACGGCATTTTTGCCCAAGTCTGGCATTAAGGCCGCCTATGTAGAGAACGCCACTTATACCGATAAAACCCTGGTTTATGGTAGCATAAAAGACAGCGGCAGGGAACTGCCCGAACCGGATGCAGCAATTTTGAAGCAGGCCAGAAGTTTGATTGAAGAAATGACGGGCGACGATAAGGTCACCGGGTCGTTAGATAAAGACAGTACGCAGCATTCCTTTTTTAAGCCGGTAAGGAAGATCCATTTGGGGGTGGAAAATGCAGACCTTTCGGGCTTTACTGTTAAGGGGAACGTCATGATTTCCTGCGATACCACGCTGATACTGGATGCTGCATCCAAGCTGGACAAAGTGATCCTGATTGCTCCGCATGTACGCATAGCTGAAGGCTTTAAGGGGAATATCCAGGTGATTGCTACTGATTCCATTACCATAGGCAACAAGGTGCAGCTGGACTATCCCTCGGCTTTGCTGGTATTGAAAAACGATACGGCCAAATTCCAGGTCAGGATAGACATTGGCAAAGATTGCAGCATTGCAGGGCAGGTGCTGGCCTATGAGAAAACACGGAGCCTGCTCATGCCCATGGTAGTGATTGGTGAGGGTACCCAGATAAAAGGTGAGGTGTATGTAAAGGGCTACCTGAACCTGGGAAAGAAATCGGGCGTACAGGGCTCGGTTTCGTTAATCCGCTTTATGGCCAGAACGGCTTCTTCCTTGTATGAAAACTACCTGATTGATGTGCAATTGAACAGGCCCGCACTTTCTAGGTATTACCTGAGTTCGAAATTATTGAATAAAGAAACGCTTCAAAATAAAGTATTATGCTGGCTTTGGTAGTTCAAAAAAAGGTAAAGGCTTCTTCTATCATAGAAACCATTGTGGCGGTGCTGATCCTGCTGCTGAGTTTTGCAGCTGGAATTGCAATGTACAACCAGGTGGTGCTGAGCACGTATTCGGGTTTAAAGTTACGGGCAAAGCTGGAGCAGGGATTTGTGGCCGACAGCCTGGTTTGCAGCGGCAAATTTGAAGATGGTGCTGTAGACAGGCAGGATCTGCGTTTTGAGGTTTCGTATAAAGCACATGACAGCTATCCGGCTTTGCTGGTGATGCATGTGGAGGGCTACGACTTGGCGGGCAACAAACTATCGGACCTGTTGAAAATGGTAAGGAGGCCGGATGAAAAGGATTAAGGCCTTTACGCTTTTTGAGCTGGTGCTGGGTATGCTGCTGGCGGCCATAGTGATTGGTATGGCTTATTATGCCAGCAGTATTTTTATGCGGATTTACGACAGCTACAGTAAGGGCAGCTACGCGCAATCGGAACTGGTGCTGTTTAAAAAAGTGGTATCGAAAGATGTGGAACGGGCCGCCAGGCTGGATGTTAGGAATGATGAGCTATTGCTGAAAGACCCGCAAGGCGAAACGGTATTGAGTTATACTTTCGCATCGGAATATGCACTGCGCAGAGGTGCAGCAGTAGATACTTTTAAGCTAGACAACTTACAGGTAAGGTCAAGTTTTGAAGGAAATGTGCAGGAATCCGGCCTAACGGATTTGCTGGTTTTCAGTTTTCGCTATGCGGGTGAACCTGCGGTGTTTACAGTCCGCAAACAGTATTCGGCAAAGGATTTATTTGAGTTAAAAAGATAAGCAATGGCAACGGTAGACATTTCGGGATATCAGCAAAAAAAAGTTAAAAAAGAGACGAAGCAGCAGGCGGTTAAAGGTTCCTTCTCCTGGACTGAACTGCTGTCTAAAGACATCAGTTTTGGTTCAGGCAAACTTTCTGACAAGAAAAAGGACAGCTTCTTTTTTGAGCTGAGCACCTTGCTGCAGTCGGGTATAGATTTGAAGAACAGCCTGGACCTGATGACCCTGGAGAGCGTGAAGGAAAAACACGTAGGGATCATTAAAGAGATAAAAGATAAAGTAATTGCAGGCCAGTCGATGGCGCTGGCAGTGCAGAGTTCGGGTAAGTTTTCCGACTACGATTTCTTCAGCATCCAGATTGGGGAAGAGACCGGCAACCTGGCCGAGGTAATGAAAGACCTTGCCGTGTTTTACCGCCGGAAGATTGCGCAGCAGCGCAAGATTGTTGGTGCCTTGACTTATCCGCTCATCGTACTGAGCACTTCGGCCGGGGCGGTGTTTTTTATGCTGCGCTTTGTTGTGCCCATGTTTAGCGATGTATTTAAGCGTTTTGGCGGCAAACTGCCCTGGATTACCCAGGTGGTGATCTCTTTTTCGCATTTTGTGGAGCAGTTTTTTATTCCCGGCTTTTTGCTGCTGGCGGGGCTGGTATACCTGATATACCGGAACAGGAACCGTACTGCTTTCAGAAAATTTACTTCCGAACTGATACTGAAGATCCCGGTGCTGGGCGAGCTGGTAAAGAAGATTTACCTGGCCAGGTTTTGTAATACCATGCGCCTGCTGGTGAGTACCAGGATCCCCCTGCTGCGGGCCATTGCCATGTCGGGCCAGACGATAGTTTTTTACCCTTTGGAAGTTTCGTTAAAAAAGGTGGAGCAGGGAATTATGGAAGGCCGCGCCCTTCATGAGTGCCTGCGCGATTTTAGTATTTATCCGCCAAAGCTGGTGCAGCTCATTAAGGTTGGTGAAGAGATCAATAAGTTGGATTACTTTTTTGAAAGCATTGCAGGGCAGTATGTAGATGAGATCGAGCACCAGACCAACACGCTGAGCAAACTGATAGAACCGCTGATCATCATCTTTTTAGGATTGGTTGTAGGCTTTATCCTGGTGGCGATGTACCTGCCAATGTTTGAAATGAGTAATAGTTTTTAGGGAAGGAATTGCTCTTTTTATTGCTTCGTCATACCTTTCTTATGTTTCTGCCCTGCTCTTCCGGTGCCCAGCCTGTGCCCGGCCTGTTGGGCCGTACTTTCTCTATAGTTGGGTCGTATTTACTTTATGGTTGCTTCGGTTGGAGGTGTACCAACACTGTAGTTGATCTGAAGATGATATGTAGCAACAGGCCTGGCATAGGCTTTGCACAGGCCAGGCATAGCTTTGCCACTAAAAGAGATAAGGGTGCCTGGTAATTCCAAGCACCCTTATCTGTCAGTTCCGACTTTAACAAACCGTCGATTAAGCCAGTTTCTTATATTTAATCCGGTGCGGTGTTACATCACCCAGCCTTTTCTTGCGGTTTTCTTCGTAATCGCTGTAGTTTCCTTCAAAGAAGTAAACCTGCGATTCGCCTTCAAAGGCAAGGATATGCGTACAGATGCGGTCAAGGAACCAGCGGTCGTGACTGATCACTACGGCGCAGCCGCCAAAGTTCTCCAATGCCTCTTCCAATGCACGCAAAGTGTTTACGTCGATATCGTTGGTAGGCTCATCCAGCAGCAGCACGTTGGCACCCTTTTTCAAGGTGATAGCCAGGTGTACCCGGTTGCGCTCCCCACCAGAAAGGATACCTACTTTTTTCTGCTGATCGCCTCCGTTAAAATTGAATTTGGATACATAAGCTCTTCCGTTTACAGCCTTATTGCCCAGTTGGATGTTGTCCAAGCCGTCGGTAATGTTCTCGTAAACAGTTTTGTCGGGGTTCAGGTCGTTGTGCATCTGGTCTACATAACCCAGCGCAACGGTCTCACCAACGCGGAAAGTACCCGTATCAGCAGTTTCCTGGCCGGTAATTAAGCGGAACAGGGTGGTTTTACCTGCACCATTTGGCCCGATAATACCTACTATACCTGCAGGAGGTAAAGAGAAACTCAGGTTTTCGAACAACAGTTTATCGCCATAGGCTTTGGTTACATTATTGGCTTCAATTACCACATTACCCAGGCGTGGGCCTGCAGGAATAAACAGCTCTAGTTTATCTTCCCTTTCCTTAGTATCCTCGGAAGCAAGTTTATCGTAATTAGACAAGCGGGCTTTAGACTTGGCATGACGGGCTTTAGGGGCCATACGCACCCACTCCAGCTCGCGCTCCAGCGTTTTCTGACGTTTGCTCTCTGTCTTTTCTTCCTGTGCCAGGCGCTTGGCCTTCTGGTCTAACCATGAAGAATAATTGCCTTTCCATGGAATACCTTCGCCACGGTCGAGCTCCAGGATCCATCCGGCTACGTTATCCAGGAAGTACCTGTCGTGCGTAACGGCAATAACAGTTCCTTTATAGTTCTGTAAAAATTGCTCCAGCCAGTCGATGCTCTCTGCATCAAGGTGGTTGGTAGGCTCATCCAGCAGCAATACATCTGGTTCCTGCAACAGCAAGCGGCACATGGCCACACGGCGGCGCTCACCTCCGGATAGTACCGATATTTTGGTTTCCGGATCAGGACAGCGCAGGGCATCCATGGCACGTTCCAGTTTGCTGTCCAGCTCCCAGGCATTAACTGCATCGATCTTATCCTGCAGCTCACCCTGGCGGGCCATTAATTTATCCATTTTATCCGGATCGGAGTAATTTTCCTCCAGTCCGAACGCTTCATTCACTGCTTCGTATTCTTTAAGGATAGCGGTAATTTCGGCTACGCCTTCTTCTACCACCTCTTTTACGGTTTTATTTTCATCAAGCTCCGGTTCCTGGGCCAGGTAGCCTACACTGTAGCCCGGTGAGAAAACTACTTCTCCCTGGAAGGATTTGTCAAGACCGGCTATAATTTTTAAAAGAGAGGATTTACCCGATCCGTTTAAACCGATAACGCCAATTTTGGCGCCATAGAAAAAGGACAGGTAAATGTTTTTTAAAACTTGTTTTTGAGGTGGGTAAATCTTATTTACCCCAGCCATTGAGAATATGATCTTTTCGTCCATGAGGGCAAAGATAAGAAAGCTAATCTGAATACAATTTGTATCTTGGGCTTAAGTTTTTTTTAAAATCATCTACTACCAGGGGCATACCTAGCTGTTATTAACTATTACATTACGTAAACAATTAATGAATAAGAAAGAAGCGCAGGAGTTGTTAGATAAATATGCTGCAAATTTATGTACACCCGAAGAAAAAGCCATAGTAGAGCGTTGGTATGCAAAAGAATCGGCAGCACAGCCTGAGCCTATTGTAAATGATCTGGACCAGACCAAAGCAGAGATTTGGACAGGGCTGCAGGAGCCCGGACTTGCTGCCGAAGAAAGAAAACCCCGGTTTAAATTGTGGATTGCTGCTGCTTCACTGCTGTTTATGCTGATGGGTGCCGGGTTTTATTTTTATACGCTGCGTCCTGAACCCTCATTTATTGCTGCAGGGCAAACAGGGGCAGATCAGCTGCCGGGGAGGAATGAGGCCATATTGGTTCTGGCCGATGGCTCCAGAATTATTTTAGGCCAGGCGGCCAAAGGTACACTGGCTACAGAGGGCAATACCCTGATCAGCAAGGTAGATGAAGGGCAGCTGAACTACAAAGCTTCGGTAAAGGATAGTAAAACCAGCAATGCCATTCCGAAATACAATACCATCAGCACGCCAAAAGGCGGACAGTACCGGGTGGTGCTTCCAGACGGGACGATAGTTTGGCTGAATGCGGCCTCATCCATACGGTTTCCCACAAGTTTCGATGCTGCTCAAAGAAATGTGGAGTTGACCGGGGAAGCATATTTTGAGGTTGCGGTAAACAGGGCCAAACCCTTTAACGTAGCCGCCGGAAAGACAAATGTCCGTGTATTGGGTACGCATTTTAATGTGATGGCTTACCCCGATGAGGCCAGCGTAAATACCACGTTGCTGGAAGGGAGTGTAAAGGTTTCAACCGATAAGACCGAAGGTATTTTGAGACCCGGGGAACAGGCCCAGGCGCTTAACGGCAAAATAGCAATAAAGATGGTGGACCCGGAAGAGGCCGTAGCCTGGAAAAAAGGCTATTTCTATTTTAAAGATGCAGACATCAGGACAGTGATGCGACAGGTTTCGAGGTGGTACGATGTGGAGGTGGAATATCAGGGAAATGTTCAGAAAATGGCCTTCTCTGGCAAAATGTACCGGAATGTTGACATATTGAAAATGCTGGAGGCATTGAGTTATTTCAATGTGGATTACAAACTTGTGGATACCAGGAAAGAAAAAGGCAAAAATACCATTGTGATCAAATAAATAACCGGGGCTATGAAACTAATCGTTTTGCTGATAACCATAGCTCTTGTTCAGATAGGCATTGAGGCCCATGCCCAGGTTACGCTGGATAAAAAGGACATCAGGCTGGCCCAGGTTTTTCAGGTGATAGAAAAGCAGACCGGCTACGTGTTCCTGTATACAGATCAGGAGCTTCCGGAAATCAGGATTGATATAAAGGTTAAAGACCTGAGTATTGCCGAGGCGCTACAGCTTTGTTTTAAAGATCTGCCCTATACCTTTAAAATTGTGGAACACAATATTCTGGTAAGGAAAGAAAAACAGGCTGCGGGGCTTGCTGCCGCAAAACAGCAGAATTTGTCATTAAGGGTGGAAGGGACGGTAAGCGATAACAAAGGACTGGCCCTGTCGGGAGCTACCATCCGTATTGAAAATACCAATATAGGGACCATTGCCGGCCCTGCCGGTGAGTATAGCCTGAGGGTTCCAGACGCAAAGGCTGTGCTGGTGTTTTCTTTTGTGGGCTTTACCGCCAGAAAACTGAGCATAAACGGACGCACACAGCTAAATGTAACGTTGGCAGAGGATGCAGCGGCTATAGACGAGCTCCAGGTAGTGGGCTACGGAATTCAGAAAAAGGCAAGTGTGGTGGGCGCCATTTCCAATATCAACCTGCGCGAGCTGAGAAGGGCAGCGCCCTCTAATCTGAGCAATGCGCTTGGGGGAAGTATGCCCGGATTGATTACCCGGATGGGTGATGGGGCTATAGGCGGAGTGCAAAACCGCTATTCAAACGGGAGTCTGGATGATGCGCAGATCTATATCCGTGGTAAATCTACCCTGAATGCCCAGGCTGCGCTAGTGTTGATTGACGGGGTGGAGGGATCGCTTTCGCGGATGAACCCGGAAGACATTGAGCAGTTTACCGTTTTGAAAGATGCCTCTGCTACAGCGATATACGGTGTGAGAGGAGGTAATGGGGTAATTCTGATTACCACCAGGAGGGGTGAGCCGGGCAAACCTAAGTTGAGTGCGAGCAGTCAGTTCAGGCGGATGCAGCCATTGGATTTCCCGAAGTTTCTGGGCGCATATGATTATGCAAGCTTGTACAACGAGGCGCTGAGGAATGCTGATTTGCCTGAACTGTATACGGCTGAAGATCTGGAACTGTACCGTAACGGTAAAGACCCTTTAGGGCATTCAGATATCAACTGGGCCGATGTGTTGATGAAAGACCATTTTATGGAACAGCAGCATGTGGCCAGCATATCGGGGGGTACGGCAAGGGTAAGGTATTACATCAGCGGAGAATACAACCAATCGGGTGGCATTTTTGTGGGCAGCAAAACAAACAATACAGACTACAATTACCGGCGTTATAACCTGCGTTCGAACCTGGATTTTACAATTACCAAAAGTACGGAACTAGGTGTCAAATTAAATGGGCGGCTGAACGATCTGAATACACCCATTAAGGCCGAAAGCAGCGGACAGCGGATAAACGGGGTAGCCTGGGGCGATATTGTAGCCAGAAAGCCCATTGAAGGGCAGCTTTACAATCCCGATGGGTCTTACAGCGCCGGACTCGGGGCCATCCCCACCTGGAACACACTGGCAGATTTGTATGACGGGGGCTTCATCAGGCGGCTTTCCAACTCCATAGAATCGAATTTTACCTTAAACCAGAAACTTGATTTTCTTACCCCTGGGTTGTGGTTCAGGGCTTTATATGGCTTAAGTTACAGTAATGGCTCCACCAAGCAGCTGAACCGGAGCCCGGGCATTTTTAGCTACAATCCCCTTAATGGGGTTTATACCCTGGAAAAGCCGGCAATATTGCCCTGGTACAGCATTGTAAGTGGCCAATTTCAGGATTTTGGCCGTACCCAGCAGATTGAAATGGCCCTGAATTACGATAAGGTCATTGCAGCCAACCACCACCTTAGTGCCATGGGTGTTTTTACACAATCGACCAATGAGCTGCAGGCCGCATTGCCCCGTTATTTCCAGGGAATAGCGGGGCGTGTTACTTACGCCTATAAAAATAAATACCTGGCCGAAGGGAACCTGGGCTACAATGGCTCAGATGCGTTTAATAAAGCCCGACGTTACGCCCTGTTCCCGGCGGGAGCATTGGGATGGGTGCTTTCGGAAGAGCATTTCCTGAAAAGAAACCTTAAATTCATCAGTTTTATGAAGTTGAGGGCTTCCTATGGAGAGGTTGGCAACGACCGGCTGAATGGCGGTCTGCAGTACTTTTACCAATATAATTTTACGGCCCCTTTGCCAATTCCCGGCTCAGACAATACGGTGAATGGATACTATAACCTGGGAATGGGTGCGGGCTCGCAACAGATTGGTTTGGTGGAAGGCACGTTGGGAAACGACCAGGTAACCTGGGAAACGGCGCGGAAAACCAATCTGGGGCTGGATCTGAAATTATTTAACAGCCGTTTGAGTTTTACGGGCGATGTATTTTATGAAAAGCGGAACGATATCCTTACCCAGCGGGCGGATTTTCCAATGTATACCGGGCTGACTACTTCCCGGCTCCCTGCGCTGAATATTGGCAAGGTAGACAATAAAGGGATAGAGTTTTCATTAGGCTACGCTGACCAGGTAGGGGGGCTTGTCTACAACATCGGGGGAAATTATACTTTTGTGCGCAATAAGATTGTTTACCGGGGTGAGGCAAGCCAGAAATATGCATGGCAGTATGCTACCGGCCACCCGATTGGTACGGAAAGTTTGTACACCTGGACGGGCAGGTTTTACAGTGAAGAAGATCTGCTGAACCCCGATGTGCCCAAACCGGTAGGGGTAACCAGGGCGGGGGAGCTGATGTTTGCCGACCTGAACGGAGATAAGCTGATCAATAGCGACGACATGGCATACCAGGGTTATACCGAGACACCCGAAATAACTTATGGAATGAATATGGGGCTGGACTATAAGGGCCTGTACCTGTCTGCCAGCTGGTATGGCGCATCGAATGTAGCCTACAGGCCTTCGGGAGCCATACGGTACGAATTTGCAAACAATGTACAGCCTTACCAGATGGCCGAACGCTGGGTTTACGATCCGGAGCGCGGCCTGGATACGCGGGCGAGTGCAAAATACCCCTTGCTGATGGTGGGTGCTGCACCTCAAACGCGCCAGGCTTCTACTTTTCATAAGCTGAACGCAGCTTACCTGAGGTTAAGGGCAATAGAGCTGGGCTATAATTTTCCGAAGCCCCTGCTACAAAAGCTCAGGGTAACGGCATTGCGTGTATTTTTAAGCGGCTCCAACCTGCTTACTTTTTCGGGCATGAAAAAATACCACATAGATCCGGAGTATATCGGTTCCAATAATCCGGATGCGCCGGGTACCAATGGGGCATTAACAGGGGTATACTCTCCGCAAAATAAATTCTATGCGCTGGGGCTGAATATTGTCTTCTGATCTTTTATAGATTTATAGCTTCGGTGACGTAAACAATTGTTGTATATTAAATATTTCTGTAGTATATTCGTAACAACAGAACCTCATGCTGGCCTACAAATCATATACTGATCGGGAACTGCTGGATTGCTTAAAATCAGGAGACCGTGCCGCTTTCGCTGAAATCTACGAACGGTATTGGAAGACTATGTATTTTCATGCATTAAAAATGCTGGGGGATGAGGACGATGCCAAAGACCTGGTGCAGGAACTTTTTGCTTCGGTATGGGCCAGGGCAGCCAGTATTCCTTTTAACAACAACCTTTCCGGTTACCTGTACATCACCGCCAGGAACAAGATCATTAACCTGATACAGCAAAGGAAAGTGCGCCGGGATTATTTAAGCGGATTAGCCGCCTTTGCCGAGGAGGCCAGTAACGGCACCATAGAGCGGATAGATGAAAAAGAGCTGCTGCTGATCGTTGAAAAAGAAATTCAGGCCCTTCCCTATAAAATGCGCCAGGTGTTTGAACTGAGCCGCAAACAATACCTTTCCCATAAGGAAATTGCAGACGAACTGGATATTTCCGATAAAACGGTAAAGAAGCAGATTGGTTATGCCATAAGGATGATCAAGCTGAAACTGGATGTGCTGACCAGGGTTGTGCTCCTCTTTATTTTCTTTCAATAATAAAATTCTGAAGTGCCGGTCTACTACCAGGCGCAAGGCTAACTGTTTTATTATTAATAAGTCAGTAAAACCTGCGGGTTAGCGCTGATCTGGATTTTGGTTTGCCGGACAGCATGCGGTGTGGCTAAAATTCAGGTACAATGCGGCCGCAGGTCTTACTGCCAAACAAACTAAACAGAAATAACCACCACGATGAAAAAGCAAAACCTAACCCCCTGTACTTTGATGTACACAATGATTTTTTTAGTTTTTTCGCTCTTATCTCTATCCTGTACAAAAAGTAAGGCGCCTGTTGCCGATGATCCTGAAAGTGTGCAGCGGAAGCAAAGCAGTACCGAAGCCTTAGTGGCTGCAGCCCAGGACCTGCCCGGTGGTAAAGCCCGTTTTTCAGCGGTAGTGGGCAATATGGACCTTTCCGGAGAAACCGTTGTGAGAATTTGCAACTGGACATTTAATCCTGGTGCCGGAACTGTGGCTGCCACTTATTGGGATTGGAATACGGCAGATGAAAAGGGCAAAACATTGTTTAATGCACATACCTGCACTTTTGAGGGCATCAGCAAGACCGCCAATCCCTATACGCCTGCAGGCTGGATGCTACCCGCGGGCCAGTATTTTGGCCGGACAGGTGTATATACTTACAATGCCACTACAGGTATACTTTCCATTGCCTGGGATGCACCCTGGGCAGGGGTAACCGAAAGCTGGAATGTAAGCAATCCTGATGCCTTTAGTGCAAAAGTATCGCTCAGAAGTTCCAATTACGGCCTTACCCATGGCAGGGGCTACGGCAGCAATGCCTCATGGAGTACCTTTAAAACAATTGCACAAGTGCCCCGTGTGCTTTATCGTGGTTTTAGGATCGCTGTTTGGTCTAAAAATGGGACCACTATCTATATAGACACGATAGGGGCCGGTGCATGGAAGGCTGATAAATTAAATCTGTCTCCTTTTACCGCGTCTGCCAATGGCAATACCCTGCATGCGCTGTTGCCCAGCTCTGATGATGTATGCAATGATGGCTGTACAACCAGCAGGAACGGCATCATATATCATCTTGCCAGTAACAACAACGGCCGAAGTATGGTTTACAACCATTTTTGTGCCTGCCTGCCTACTAACGATGAGTTTCCTACCTACAACCGTAATTTACATCCTTATGCTTTTCAGCAGATTATTGATGATAACGGCAATATGAGGGGTTTTGTAGGAATTGAACAGCAGGATGAGCCCGGGTCGGCTGGTTATCAATACCAGCTTAAGGAATATTTTCAATAACAACAAAGGCATCTTAACCAGCTTTTTAACCTAAACATAAATAACCACCACGATGAAAAAGCAAAACATTAACCTCCGCGCCTGGGCGTATATGACGATTTTATTCGTTGCCCAGTTTTCGTTTCCATCCTGCAGCAAAGACCAGGCTGCAGAAGATACCCTTGAAAGTAAGGATAGCAGCCGGCATCTGGCTTCGGTAGGTACAGTTGCTGCTGCCCAGCCCCTGCCACAGGGCAAAAAGAATTTTTCGGTAACCCTGGGCAATATGGATACTACGCCCTGGGTAAGACTGGGTAACTGGACATTTAATGAAACCAATGGCACTGTGGCCGCAACCTTTTGGTCCTGGTCTTATAATGATAAGCACGATGTTCAGGTGCTGGGCACACATACCTGCACTTTTGATGGGGTAACCAAAACAGTAAACAATTATACGCCTTATGGATGGATGGTTCCGGCCGGAATTTACGCCAACTGGGCCGGTGATTATACCTATGATACCGCAACGGGAAGGCTGGTGATCAGCTGGACATCCGGTGCGGGGGCAGGCCATTCGGAAAGCTGGGATGTAAGTCTTCCTGAGCCCGGACTGGCCAGGGTTAAGTTTGTGCCGACCTCTTCCAGCTATAATGTAACCCATGGTCGAGGCTACGGGAGCAATGCGGCATGGAGTACCTTTAAGACCATAAGTGATGTGCCCACACTGGCTGTTACCAGTACAACCGGTAGGAGGGTAATGGTTTCCTACAATGACGGGCCTCCGGCAGTTACTACCATTACGCCTGCAACCGCAAATGCATGGAGTGGTGCGGCCTGGGGGCTGACAGATTTTACGACGCCCTCCAATCCAAATCCGAAAAATACAAAGCATGCCTGGAAGCCAAGTACGGCCTGTACCGGGGCCTGTGCCACAGCACGGGAAGGTATCATTTACCATATGTCGAGCAATAACAATGGCCGGCAGATGGCCTGGATAAATTTCTGCGCTTGTTTGTCGCAGAATGGAACAACTGCAAACCATTGGCCTGGATATAACGGCAATATGCATCCCTCGGCCTTGATGCAGATCATTGATGACAATGGTGACATGCGTGGCGTGGTGGGCATGGAGTCGCAAAATCCACCTGCTACAGGACCGCAAAGCGGCGGCTATCCAAGGTTTCAAATACAATTGTTTGACTTTACAACTATTCCGGGATCTTAATCAAACGTCATTTATATGATAAAAAAAAATACACAACTCAGCATTGCAGCTGCAGGTCTCCTGCTGTTCTCCTGTTATCAGGCCCAGGCGCAGGAAAAGAAGGCCGATAGCCTGGACAAGCCCGTGCCATTATTGTACGGCAGTCAGCACAAGAAATACATTACGGGCGCAGTTTCCGAATTAAAAGGTGCCGATGTAAGCAACGTGCCAGGTACCAACAGGTTAAATTCATTTTCCGGACGCACAACTGGTTTTTTTGTAAGCCAGCTTGATGGCTTGCCGGGCACCGAAGAAAATGCCTACCAGATCAGGGGCTTTCACTCTTTTAACGGGACCGGCAGGCCCTTGATACTGATCAATGGCAGGATGGATGATGTGAGCATGCTTGAGCCAAATGATATTGAAAGTGTAACTGTTTTAAAGGATGCGGCGGCGGCGGTTTTATCGGGATTGAATTCTTCCAATGGTGTGCTGCTCATCACCACCAGGCGCGGGCAGCCCGGAAAGATCAGGGTAAGCTACAATGTAGAATCTTCTTTTCAGCAGCCTACACGGGCGCCCAAATTTCTGGATGCCTACAATTACGCAGTGCTGTACAATGAGGCCCAGCTGAACGATAATCCGGCGGCTACACCAAAATACAACGCTGCTGCATTGGAGGGCTTCCGCAGTGGTAGCGATCCTTTTCTGTATCCGGACGTAGACTGGACCGGAACGCTGCTGAAAAAATTCTCGCTGCAAACCAGGAACAACCTGAACATTACGGGGGGAACGGAGCAGGCCAAATACTACTTTTCGGCCAGCTATTTAAATGACAATGGCATTTTTAATACGGATAAAAATATCAATACCTATAACACCAACTCCAACCTGAACGTATTGAATGTAAGGGCAAACATAGATCTGGACATCACAAAAAACCTGAGCCTGTTTACAGATGTGAGGTCAAAAAGGGAAAAAAGAAATGCGCCGGGCGCCTATAGCGAAAGTTATGATGAAACGATTTTTGGTGCTTTATACAGCACCCCTGCCAACGCCTATCCCTTAAAAAATGCGGATGGATCGCTGGGGGGTAACCTGACGTATACCAATAACCCTTATGGTATGCTCAATTACAGTGGCTATTCCAATTACATCATTACGTCTTTGTCTACTTTCTCTGAACTGACTTACGATTTCAACAGTTTGCTGAAAGGCTTAAAGTTGAGGGCCAACCTGGGTTTTACCAGCTATGCCGAACTTCAGTTTAGCCGGAGTAAAACCTTTGCGGTATACTCCTTAAATGCCGGGAGCAGTCCGGCTACCTACACCAGGCTTGGAACGGATGGAACACAGGGAACGGGGTCTGGAGGCTATACGGCCAGGCAGCGGATTTTTGACCATTCGGCTGCGCTCGACTATGATGCTGTTTTTGGCGGGCACAGTATTGCTGCAATGCTGATGTATGAAAGGCAGCAGCTGGACAATGGAAATTCGACAGAGCTGACCAGAAATTTCCAGGGGCCTAAAGGCAGGATTTCCTATCGCTTTAAAAATAGGTACCTGCTGGAACTGGTGGCCGCGCTGCAGGGAAGTGAACAATACCCTAAGGGCAACCGCTATGGATTTTTTCCTGCGGTATCGGCCGGGTGGATCCTTTCAGATGAGGCTTTCATGAAGGACAGCTTCATCAGCTTTTTAAAGATCAGGGGTTCCTACGGCCGGACAGGTTCACTGGCAAACGGTGTATATTTCGACTACCTCAATGCCTATGCTCAGGGTGCAGCCGGAGTTGGGGGTGCAGCCTTTGGTACCGTGCCTGCCAATACACAGGGCGTATACCAGAGCCAAATCGGCAATCCGTTCATTACCTGGGAAAAAAGCCTCAAATCAAATGCCGGGCTGGATTTTAGCCTGTTTAACGGCAGGCTTAATGCTTCAGTCGATTATTTCAATGAGAAAACAGATGACATCCTGGTCTCTAACGCCATCAGTGCGATGTATGGGGCGCCAATTGTTGCCCCTATAGGTACTTTTAGTAACAAAGGGTTTGAAATCGGGGCCGGGTGGGCAGATAAAGCGGGTGAACTTCAATATTCCATAACCGCCACCTATTCATCCGCAAAAAATAAGGTCACAGAAAAAGCGGAGCAGTTCAGGAATTATTCCTGGATGTACGAGACCGGCAACCCGAGAGGGACAAGGATGGGCTATGTTTTTGATCGTTTTTTTACAGAAAATGACAACTTCACCACTTTGCCCAACCAATCGTCTTTAGGTACACAACGCCCCGGAGATTTGAAGTACAAAGACTTAAACGGCGATAATGTGATAGACAACAATGACATCACAGCCATAGGCTATGCCAAAATTCCTGAAGTGGTTTATGGGGCCAATCTGGGTTTGAAATATAAATGGCTGGACCTGAATGTTTTTTTTCAGGGGACGGCCAGGGGTACCACTTATAATTCTGGTGCGACCTATAACGAGTTTACCAATAGTGGGAGGGGCAATGTATTGGAGCACCACCTGCAGCGCTGGACTCCTGGTTCAGGGCAATCGGCCGCTTATCCGCGCCTGACCTTAAGCAATACCAACAACTTTGTACAGAACTCTTACTGGTTGAGGGACAATTCTTTTTTAAGGCTCAAGTATGTTGAACTGGGCTATATGCTGCCTGCAGGGCTGGTGAATAAGATAGGCATATCAACCGCACGCCTCTTTGTAAATGGCAACAATGTGTTTTTGTGGGATAAGGTAAAGCAGAAGGATCCGGAGGCCCAGGATAATGGCCTAAGTTATCCGCTTCAGCGCTCTTTTAGTGTAGGGCTTAATGTTAAATTTTAATGGCGACGGAGATGAAAAAGACAATATTTTATAGGATATGCCTTGCAATGGTACTGACGGTTCAATCCTGTTCTGAAGAGAACATCAATGCCGTACCGGCTAATTTTCCGCAGGCAAGTTCAATTTATGGCAATAAGGTAACGGTATTACAGTTTATCAATAACCTGTATACTTTTGTGCCCCGGGGCTATAACCGTATGGATGTAAGCCCTGGCAGTAACGACGAGATCAGCGGTGCTGCCGGCGCTACACCTGGTGTGCCTACTGCAGGTGCACTTACAGCGATGGTGGCATCTGCCACTGATGAAGCGGTACATGCCACGCGCAATTCGGCGGCCGAGCGCTGGGGCGCGGGGCAATGGAATTCTTCGGCTGCAAATTTATGGGATAGTCCGTACCGGACCATGTACGCCGGCATTAGGCGTACCTTTAATTATACAGAAGATATAGGGCCTAACCTGATTGTTGGAGATGGTGCCAATGAGCTGAAGGCTGCTGAGCGCGATCAGTATCACGGGCAGGTTATATTTTTAAGGGCACTGTTCAATTTTGAACTATTGAAGCGTTTTGGGGGATACCCCATAGTGAAGAAACAGCTGAGTGCCGGCGATGACATGAACATCCCTAAGAGTTCGTATGCAGACTGTGTAAAGTATATAACTGAGCTCTGTGACGAAGCTGCACCTTTACTGCCCCTGGTATATCCGACTTCAACGTCGGACTTTGGCCGGGCAACACGTGGCGCTGCACTGGCCCTGAAAGCACGTTTACTGCTGTATGCCGCCAGTCCGCTAAACAACACTGCCGGCGATGTAACGAAATGGGAAGCCGCGGCCCAGGCTGCAGCTGCAGTAATTAACCTTAAAAATGGAGCGGCCAATGTGTACAGCTTATATCCGGCAGGCACGTCTGGCGCTGGTTACGAAGCTTTTTTTACCACAATTGCAGGGAACAACGAAATCATTTTCTCGAAAATGGAACCGGCAAACAGCAATATTGAACGTTTGAACGGACTGCCCAGCATAAGCGGCGGGCTGGGAGGTACCTCCCCCACACTGGACCTGGTGAATGATTATGAAATGATTACCGGGCTGCCGTTTGACTGGAACAATCCTACGCATGCGGCAAACCCTTTTGCCAACAGAGACCCGCGTTTTGGCAAAAGTATTCTTTTTAATGGTGCTACCTGGATGAACAGCGGCACATCGGCCCTGGTAGAGACATTTGAAGGCGGGAAAGATAAGGTGGGCAGCAACCCAACCCGTACCGGTTTTTACCTGCGGAAATTCCTGAATGTAAATGCACGCTGGGTTGCACCTACAGGCAATACGAATCATTGTTTTCCTTTGTTCCGGTATGCTGAGGTGTTGCTGAATTATGCAGAGGCCATGAATGAAGCTTATGGTCCGGACAATGCAGCTACGTATGGGCTAACGGCAAGGCAGGCCATTGCGCTGATCCGCACCCGTGCAGGTTTAACGGGTAACCTTACGGTACCGCTGGCCACTACACAGGCCCTAATGCGGACAGCCATCCGCCACGAAAGGCGTATTGAGCTGGCTTTTGAAGAACACCGCCATATGGACCTGAGAAGGTGGAAAATAGCAGAGTCGGTGCTCAATCAGCCCGTATCGGGCCTGAAGATCCTGAAAACGGGCGCTACTACATACAGCTATACGCCGGAGGTGGTAGAACCGAGGGTGTTTACGGCCAAAATGTATTATTATCCCTTCCCTCAGGAGGAACTTAGCAGGAACCCGGGATTGGTGCAAAACACGGGTTGGTAAATCTAAACAAAGGAATTATGAAGAAATTATTTATATTATTGATGTTCAGCATCATTTTTTTGGATGCCATGGCGCAGCAGCTGAGCGTTAAGGGTAAGGTTACGGATAGCCAGGGGGCCGGACTACCCGGAATAAATGTTACCGTTGAAGGAACCAGGCTGGGAACAACATCAGATGGTTCAGGGCAGTATACCATTAACGTGCCCAATGCCAATGCGGTGCTGGTCTTTTCTTCGGTGGGCTACACGCCCAAAAAAGTACAACTTAACGGCCGCTCTGTAATCAATGTAAGTCTTGCCGATGATGCAAAGTCGATGGATGAGGTGGTGGTTGTAGGCTATGGTACGCAAAAGAAAGCGAGTGTGGTTGGGGCAATTTCCAATGTCAATGTAAAGGAACTGCGTAGGGCCGCGCCTTCCAACCTGAGCAATGCTTTAGGAGGGAGTGTACCCGGACTGATCACCCGGATGGGGGATGGTGCCGTAGGTGGGGTACAAAACAGGTACTCCAACGGCGGCATTGATGACGCACAGATCTTTATCCGTGGAAAGTCTACGCTGAATGCCCAGGGCGCTTTGGTATTGATTGATGGGGTGGAAGGTTCCCTTTCGAGGATCAATCCGGAGGATATTGAACAGTTTACCATTTTAAAAGACGCTTCTGCTACAGCAATATATGGGGTAAGGGGGGCCAATGGGGTTATCCTGATCACGACCAGAAAAGGAGAGGCCGGTAAGCCAAGAGTAAGCGTAACCAGCCAGTTCAGGAGAATGCAGCCAATGGACTTTCCGAAGTTTCTGGGTTCTTACGATTATGCTACGCTTTACAATGAAGCACTGAAAAATGCAAATCTTGCTACCTTATATACGGCTGAAGACCTGGAGCTTTACCGTAACGGAAAGGACCCTATCGGGCATTCGGATGTAAACTGGGCCGATGTGTTAAAGAACGATCATTTTATGGAGCAGCAGCATGTGGCCAATATTTCTGGTGGAACGGAACGGATAAGGTATTATGTTGGCGGGGAATATAACCAGTCGGGCGGCATTTTTGTAGGCCGTAAGGAAAACAATACCGACTATAACTACCGACGCTATAACCTCCGGTCGAATCTGGATTTTTCCATTACCAAGAGTACGGAACTTAGCGTGAAGCTGAACGGAAGGCTGAATGACCTGAACACACCTATTAAAGCTGAGAGCAGCGGGCAACGGGTGAACGGTGTGGCCTGGTACGACATCGTAACAAGAAGGCCCAATGAGGGGCAGCTGTATAACCCGGATGGTTCTTATGCTGCAGGTGCGGGTGCAATTTCTGGCTGGAATGCGCTGTCTGATCTGTATGACGGTGGCTTTATCAGGCGCTTATCCAATACCATAGAGTCGAATTTTACTTTAAACCAGAAACTGGATTTCATTACCCCAGGTCTATGGTTTCGTGCTTTATATGGGATGACTTTTGGCAATGGGTCAACCAGGCAGCTGAACCGAAACCCCGCTATATTTAGTTATGCGCCTTCAACGGGCATTTATACACTTGAAAGGGCAGAAGTATTGCCCTGGTATAGTGCGGTAGGCGGGCAATTTCAGGATTTTGGACGGACGCAGCAGGTAGAGGCAGCACTGAATTATGATAAAACGATTGCCGATGCCCACCACCTGACCGCGATGGCAGTTTTGACACAGTCGACAAACGAGGCGCAGGCCGCCCTGCCCCGTTATTTTCAGGGCGTGGCAGGCCGTATGACTTATGCCTATAAAGATAAATACCTTGCCGAGGCCAATCTTGGCTACAATGGATCTGATGCTTTTAAGAAAGGCCGCCGCTATGCTTTTTTTCCGGCAGGTGCACTGGGCTGGGTACTTTCGGAAGAAAGCTTTATGAAAAAGAACCTGAAGTTTATTAATTTCATGAAATTGAGGGCTTCCTATGGTGAAGTAGGGAACGACAGGCTGAGCGGCGGTTTGCTCTACTTTTACCAGTACAATTTTGCAGCCCCATCAGCCCCTGCAACAGACAATACGCTCAATGGTTATTACAACCTGGGAACGGGTGCAGGTACCCCGCAAATTGGTTTGGTAGAAGGGACGCTGGGGAACGATCTGGTAACCTGGGAAACGGCACGAAAACTTGATTTTGGCCTGGAAATAAAGCTGTTTAACAACCGCCTGAGTTTTACTGGGGATGTGTTTTATGAGAAAAGGAACGACATCCTTGCCCAGCGGGCCGACTTTCCAATCTATACAGGGTTAACTACGGCCAAACTTCCGGCGCTGAATATTGGTAAGGTAGACAATAAAGGCCTGGAATTATCACTAAATTACGCCGACCGGATAGGAGGTTTGGGCTATAACATTGGGGGCAATTATACCTTTGTGAGGAACAAAGTGATTTTCAAAGGTGAAGCCAAGCAGAAATACGACTGGCAATATGCGACGGGACATCCCATTGGAACGGAAAGTCTGTATACCTGGACAGGTAAATTTTACACTGAGGAGGACCTGCTGAACCCTGAGGTGGCCAAACCTTCGGGTGTGCGTGCGGGGGAACTCATGTTTGCCGATCTGAACGGCGATAAGGTAATCAACAGTGACGATATGGCTTACCAGGGTTTTACAGAAACGCCTGAAATAACCTTTGGCTTTACACTGGGTGCAGATTATAAGGGCTTTTACCTTTCAACCAACTGGTATGGGGCCTCAAATGTTGCTTATCGGCCATCAGGCGCCATCCGGTATGAATTTGCAAATAATGTTCAGCCTTTTCAGATGGAGGACCGCTGGGTATATGATCCGGAACGTGGGCTGGATACCCGTGCAACGGCCAAGTATCCGGTGCTGATGATTGGGGGGGCTCCGCAGACCAGGCTGGCTTCTACCTTTCATAAACTGAATGCAGCATATCTGAGGCTGAGGGCCGTTGAGCTGGGCTATGATTTCCCTAAAACCATTATCCAAAAACTCCGGGTATCGGCGCTGAGGCTTTTTGTAAGCGGTTCTAATTTGCTTACCTTCTCGGGAATGAAAAAGTATCATATTGATCCGGAATACATTGGTTCGAGCAATCCGGATGCCCCAGGGACAAACGGCGCATCAACAGGAGTGTACTCCCCACAAAATAAATTCTATGCTTTCGGGCTTAACATTACTTTTTAGGTATCAGAATGAAGATTATGAGAAAGATATTTTTAGTTGTGACTTTGGTAATGACCGCATGTTTATCCTGCACTAAAGACGGGGCCGACTTGCTGGACCCAACTGCCAGCAGAGGAATAAGTGATGTGTTTGGCAATGCCACCAACAGCGATAAGTTTTTAATGGACATTTACAGGCAGATACTCCCTGTGCTGCCAAGAACAGATTTTGCCGGCTCGCGCTGGAGGCACAATTACCTGCTCGATGTGGGGACGGAAAATGGTTCCAGTAATATTCAGGGAAACCTGCCCGTACGTGATTACAATGCAGGTTCGCTGACGCCAAGTAGTACCGGGCTGTTTTCTTACAGTGATTGGAGGGACGGTTATGTGGCCATCCGTGCCTGTTACCTTTTTCTGGCGCATATTGACGAGGTGCCGCTAGACCCTCAGTTTAACTATGATGAGACCACCCGAAAAATCCGTAAGGCGGAAGCAAAATGGCTTCTGGCATTTAACTATGCCGAACTGGCCAAAGAATTTGGAGGATTGCCATTGGTGAAAAAGGTAGTAGACCCCCTGGATGATGTTGCTGTGGCGCGAAGCTCTTTTGACGAAACGATAAGCTATGTTGTACAGTTATGTGATGAGGCCGCGGTGGATCTGCCACCTGTTTATACCGACAATGAATTGGGAAGGGCTACCAGGGGCGCAGCCCTGGCATTGAAGGCAAGAATGCTGCTGTATGCAGCAAGTCCACTTTGGAATGACAGCAGCAGTCCGGCCGATTCTCCTTTTGGTGGAAAGTATGATGCCGGAAAATGGCTTAAAGCTGCCCAGGCTGCCCAGGCCGTAATGAATTTAAATGCTTATCAGTTGCACCAGGATATTGCCACATTGTTTAATACACGCACCAATTCTGAAATCATATATGCCCGTATGCAGGAGCCGATGGCTTATTTCAGTGCTACCAATGTGCCTTACCGTTTGTATAATGGTACCGGGGCCTATGCATTAGGTGGCGCTAACCAGGTAACCTATAACATGGTCAAGGAATATGAGGTGCTGAAAAATGGCGTGGCTTATTCTGTTGATGATCCGGCTTCGGGGCATAATTTACAGGATCCCTATAAAAACAGGGACCCGCGGTTTTACCGTGATTGTATTTACAACGGCGCACAGATACTGGGCAAAGCGGCTGAATTTGGTGATGTAGCCGCCGGAGTGGCAAAAACGCCCGCCCATAATATGCTGCCCAGCATCTACAATACCTATGTATTTAACGTGAAGTTTTGCGATCTTACCCTGAACGTAACCTGGAACGCGCGCAGCCCTTCGGCCGGTACCCGTACCAATCAGAATTATCCTTACCTGCGGTATGCGGAGGTATTGCTGAATTACGCTGAGGCCATGAATGAAGTTTACGGACCTGAAGGGACCGGGCCGGGTTTAACGCGGACTGCACTGGATGCGCTGAACGAAGTACGCACCAGGGCAAAATACCCTGCTGGTAAGCCCGAGTATATGGGACTGAGTGGCGGAATGCCCCCCGTTGCTTCGGGGCTTGGCAAAGATGAGTTCCGCCGGAAACTAAGGCACGAACGCAGGGTGGAGTTCTGTTTTGAGGAACACTGGTTCTGGGACTTGCGCCGCTGGAAGCTGACACCCGATCTTGACATCAAGGCACAGATTCCTGTATGGGTTTCACCAACCACGGTACAGTACCAGATCAAGACGATAGACAACAGGTACTTCGATCCTAAGATGTACCGGATGCCAATACCACAGGTAGAGATACAGGCAAATCCCAAATTGGTTCAAAATCCAGATTGGTAAATGATAACGTAACGATGAAAGTACTATTTAAGATTATTGTCCTATGCCTGCCGGGATTACTTTTTGCGCAGCAAAAGAAGACAGCCGATTTCGCAGCCCTGAACAACACACATGACATGTTGCTGTCGGCATGGGGTCCTTACTCCAAGCGCTATGCCGGAATTTCACATATTCCGGAATTTAAGTCGGGGATCCGGTTTGATTTTTCGGTTTTTCCGGGTTTGTACCGCTATAAGCCCTCTGTTCCGCATGTTTTGCTGCAGTCGGATTATTTCCCCTGGAAATCGAATGACGACCTTACAAAATATACCTTCAGGCATGAACTGCTTTGGAAAGATGAGGCTTATGCCGATGTAACTTACGAAGTAGTTGATTCTTCATCTGTACTGGTGGCTGTGCGATGCGTGAACAATACGGCCTTGCCGCAGAATATGGATGTTAACCTGATGGCTTACCTGGACTATCCGGAAAACTATCCGCTGTATGGCCTTCATTTGGGAAAGGGTTCATTCTGGATAAATGCCCTGGAATACCAATCGCTTAAGTTTGCCAAACCGGGCCCGCGCGACAACCTGGTTTATGATGGATGGCTGGCCGCTGAAGTGAGAAATGAAGCATTTATAGATGGGCGGGGCATGGGTGCTGCATTTAGCAGTACCAATGGGAACAGGGTAAATTATCAGATCCCATTAACTGACAGGCAGCTGGAAGGTAAACTGATCCTTTTTTACCGTATGAAAAAAGGTACAAGCCAGGTTTTTCGTACAGGTGGCTTGGCAGAGGAAAGCATCAGGTTAAAGGGTACAGGTAACCTGGAACAGGTAAGCATTGCTTATCGTGCTGATAAAGCAGGTTTACAGGCGTTTTGGATAACATCTGAGGCTGGGGATGTGGTTGAGTTTAACGGCTTTGCCCTGGTGCCTTCAGCGGAACCGCTACCCGAAATAGTGGCATTGGAGAAGCAGTTTACTCCGGAGGTAAAGGAAGATATGGACTCGAAAACCCTGGTGCTGAAATATAAGGAGATCGCCAATTACTATGGAATAGCCTGGGACGACAACAACGCCAGGATAAGGGAATTTAAAAACGATGAGCTGGATTACTTTTTCAGGCGCCATGTAAACAACCAGACGCATCAAACATTTGTGGGGAACAATAAGGGAAATTTCGCGAATGTTTACATCCGACCTGTGGAACTGGATGCCCATGAAGAGAAAACCATATACGCTTTATTGTGTAAAGGGGATTATGAACAGGTTAAAAAGGGGCTGGGCCGGTTACATGAACTGAAGCAAAAGACGATAGCGGCAAAAGCTGGACCGCTTAGTCCGGAATTGCTGCCCGGTGGGGAGAAATATGCCTTTAGTCAGCAGATACTCAAAGCAACCCTCATGACCAATATCATGTACCCGGTATACACCCAGAACAGTTACATCCGTCATTTTACCCCGGGAAAATGGTACAACTCCCTATATACCTGGGATTCTGGTTTTATTGCAGTGGGCCTAAATGAGATCAGTGCAAAACTGGCAGCTGAGTGTATCAATGTATATACCACCGGAGAAGATAACCAGAATGCATTCATCCAGCATGGTACGCCCTATCCGGTGCAGATCTATGCTTTTTTTGATCTTTGGAACAAAACACAATCGCGCGAGGCGCTTGCTTATTTCTACCCCCGCCTTAAGCGTTACTACGAATTTATGGCCGGGCGCTACGGCAGTTCGACCACTAGGGCATTGAAATCTAATATGCTGACATCCTGGGATTATTTTTACAATTCTGGCGGCTGGGACGACTACCCGGCACAGGTAACTGTTCACGAGCAAAAGGGCACTAAAAAAGTAGCTGCTGCGGTGAACAATGCTTACAGCATCCGGATTGCAAAAATGCTGAGAATGGCGGCCATTGCCTTAAAGAAAGACAAAGACCTGGCAGCTTACGATGCAGACATTAAACAGTTTGCAGTAGCTTTGCAGCAACATTCATGGAATGAAAACTCGGGGTATTTTAGTTATGTGCTGCATGATGAACAAGGAAATCCTACGGGACATTTTAAGGATCCGCTGAGCGGGGAAGATCATAATATGGGATTGGATGGTGCCTACCCGCTATTTGCCGGTATTTGCACACCTGCACAGGAAGCCAGGTTGCTTGAAAAGATCTTTTCAGAAAAACACATGTGGACGCCCTCTGGTATATGTGTGGTTGACCAGTCTGCCCCGTATTTTAAGCCGGTAGGTTATTGGAACGGCTCTGTCTGGATGCCGCACCAATGGTTTACGTGGAAGGCCATGCTTGACCTTGGCCGCTTTGACCTGGCGCAAAAGATTGCATTTAAAGGTTTGGATGTGTTTAAAAAAGAGGTCGATAATTCCTATGCGACATTTGAATATTTCTCTGCCAAAACAGGGCGGGGCGCGGGCTGGCACCAGTTTGGCGGGCTTTCAGCTCCTGTACTCTCGTGGTTTTCGGCTTACTTTAAGCCGGGTACTGTAACTACGGGCTTTGAAATCTGGATCAAGGACCAGGAATTCAATGTTAGGCATTCTGCCTACAAAGCGAACCTTTCTTTTGACCAGGCCACTGTTGCCCATGCCAGGAGCTTAATGGTATGCATGAACCCGGCATTTGATTACGAGGTATTGGTAAATGGTAAAGCCGTGCAAGCTAATGTGCCGTATGCCGGCCTGCTCCAGATCAGCCTACCTGCAAGCAATAAAGATGTATCACTAATCATTCAGCCTATGAGGAGATAAGAAGCCATATATACCTTTTATAACCGTTATTATGTCGGATAACGAATATATTACGTTATGCGGAAAACTAAATTTTGTGCCAATACGTTAGTACAATTAACAGTATGCCTGTCATTTTGCTAGGAAATAAAGCAGGGGAAGCCAGTTTTGGCAGGATGCCGGAGGGGGGACGAATTGCCACAGTTTAGATCAGCTTGTGTTTACTGAATGTCATAAACCTTTTCAATGATGTATGCAGGCTTGCTTAAATTGTAGTACCCTTAAACGCAGGGGCATGTTTTAAGTCAAAACATAGTAAGTTTTATGAAATAATGGCAGTTACAACATCTATTTCCACCGCTATGGCGTAATTGTTGATAAAATAATAAAAATGCAGGTGCTCATTTATAAAACAAATTTTATAGTTTAGAGCATTCCTGATTTAGAAAGGTATATATGGAAGCTAAATTTTCTCCACAAGTAAAAGATGTGATTTCTTTTAGCAGGGAAGAAGCCCTGAGATTAGGTCACGATTACATAGGCGCAGAACATCTTTTGTTAGGCCTTATTCGCGAAGGCGATGGTATGGCCATTAAGATATTAAAATCACTAGGTGTTGATACTTCAAAACTTCGTCGTTCAATAGAGGATTCAGTTAGAGGTACGTCCAGTGTAACGGTTAATCTGGGGAATATCCCTTTAACCAAACAAGCAGAAAAGGTTTTAAAGATCACTTATCTTGAAGCAAAGATCTTCAAAAGCGATTTGATAGGTACAGAGCACCTGTTGCTTTCTATCCTTCGCGATGATGATAACATTGCTTCGCAGATCTTATTACAGTTTAACATCAATTACGAGATATTTAAACAGGAGGTCGAGGTGAATAAAAACGGATTCAGAGACGAAACGCAAAACAGTGCATCAACAGGTGGAGATGATGACTATCGCGAAGAAGAGTCATTCAGCAGCCCTAAAAAGGTATCTGACATCAAATCTAAAACCCCGGTCCTGGATAATTTTGGAAGAGATCTGACCAAGGCTGCCGAAGAAGGACGTTTAGACCCTATTGTAGGTCGTGAAAAAGAAATTGAGCGTGTATCTCAAATCCTGTCGCGCCGTAAAAAGAACAATCCGATCTTAATTGGTGAACCTGGTGTGGGTAAATCTGCTATTGCGGAAGGACTGGCATTGCGTATTGTACAGCGTAAGGTATCGAGGGTGCTGTTCAATAAACGCGTGGTTACTTTGGACCTGGCATCACTTGTTGCCGGTACCAAATATCGTGGGCAGTTTGAAGAGCGTATGAAAGCGGTAATGAACGAGCTGGAGAAATCTACGGACGTGATCCTGTTTATTGACGAGATTCACACAATTGTAGGTGCTGGTGGAGCTTCAGGCTCATTGGATGCGTCGAACATGTTCAAGCCAGCATTGGCCAGGGGCGAAATACAATGCATCGGGGCTACCACACTAGATGAATACCGTCAGTATATTGAAAAAGATGGTGCTTTAGACCGTCGTTTCCAGAAGGTAATGATTGAGCCGGCTTCGCCTGATGAAACCATTGAGATCCTGAACCGCATCAAAGAAAAATACGAAGATCATCATGGGGTAACCTATACCGACGAGGCCATCAATGCCTGTGTTGCCTTAACTTCTAGGTACATTACAGACAGGTTCTTACCAGACAAAGCAATTGATGCTTTGGATGAGGCAGGATCTAGGGTGCATTTAACTAATATCCATGTTCCCGAAAACATCATTGGTATAGAAAACAAGATTGAGGAAATCAAAATCGAAAAAAATAAAGTTGTAAAAAGCCAGAAATACGAAGAGGCTGCGAAACTAAGGGATACTGAAAAGAACCTTTTAGAAGAGTTGGACCGTGCCAAGGCCGAATGGGAAGCAGAAACCAAAACAAAACGTTATACCGTTACGGAAGACAACGTTGCAGAAGTAGTTTCGATGATGACCGGAATTCCTTTACAACGTGTTGGACAAACAGACAGCGCGAAGCTGCTGAACATGTACGATACGGTTGCTGCCAAGATCATTGGACAGGATGATGCGATCAAAAAACTGACCAAAGCAATACAGCGTACCAGGGCCGGGTTAAAGGACCCTAAAAAGCCTATAGGTTCTTTCATTTTCTTAGGCCCTACAGGCGTAGGTAAAACCGAATTGGCCAAAGAACTTGCCCGTTTTATGTTCGACAGTGATGATGCCCTTATCCAGATTGACATGAGTGAGTATATGGAGAAATTTGCGGTATCACGTTTGGTGGGTGCGCCTCCGGGATATGTGGGTTACGAAGAAGGCGGGCAGCTGACCGAGAAAGTGCGCAGAAAACCTTATGCGGTAATTTTACTGGATGAGATTGAAAAAGCACATCCTGATGTATTCAATATCTTGTTACAGGTGCTTGATGAAGGACAGCTTACCGATAGTCTGGGCCGTAAGGTTGATTTTAGAAATACGATCATCATTATGACTTCTAATATCGGCGCACGCCAACTGAAAGATTTCGGACAAGGAGTAGGTTTCTCTACTTCGGCAAAAACCAATCAGGCAGATGCACATTCAAGAGGTGTAATTGAAAATGCTTTGAAACGTGCTTTTGCGCCTGAGTTCCTGAACCGTGTGGATGATGTAGTGGTATTTAACTCATTGGGTAAAGAAGAGATCTTCAAAATCATTGATATTGAATTAAAATCGTTGTTTGGCCGCGTACATAATTTAGGTTATGAGGTGAAGCTGACCGATAAAGCCAAAGAGTTTATTGCTGATAAAGGCTTCGATTCTAACTTTGGCGCAAGGCCGCTTAAACGTGCCATTCAAAAATACCTGGAAGATCCTATTGCTGAGGAAATCCTTAAAGGAGAGATCCATGATGGTGACATTCTGGAAATTGATTACAATAAGGAAACCGAACAGATTGTGGTAGAGAACAGAAGTCCGGGTAAAAAAAAGAAAAAAGAAGAAGGTAGTATAGAGTAAGGTGCGTAGAGATGGAGAGAAGACCCTGGTTGGCGAAGAGCTGACCGGGGTTTTTTATGCGTTAATTTTTTATTACTTTATATTGCTTAGTGTTGTTTTTACACAATTTGTCAAATAGATTTTGGTTATTCAGATAAATGCCTCTATTTTAGATAGAAAATAGGTTAGGGTTAAATATCAATTGTACCAAATATTAACAAATGAAGTCTAGAATATCCACATTACTGCCCCTTGTTTTCTTTGCCATTCAGGCAAGCGCGCAGGAAAAGCATGAGGCTTACACCCAACAGATTGACGGCACCAAGTTAAGCTTTGAGATGAAAGCTATCCCGGCCGGAGAGTTTTTAATGGGCAGTAAAAAAGGGAAACCGGATGAGCAGCCGGTACACAAAGTGAAGCTTGATCCTTTTTGGATGAGTACTGTTGAAGTGACATGGGATATCTTTGAACCCTTTTTATACAAGGATTATGAAACTACGCATAGTACAGGGCCGGTACCTGCAAATGTAGATGCCGTTACCAGACCAACTAAACCTTATCTGGATATGACCTTTGGTATGGGAAAGGAAAACCATCCTGCCCTGGCGATGACGCATTACAATGCCATACAATTTTGTAAATGGTTATATGCCCGGACAGGTGTATTTTATCGTTTGCCTACCGAAGCGGAATGGGAGTATGCCAGCCGCGCGGGAAGTACCACAGAATACTTTTTTGGGGATGATGAATCGAAGCTGGGTGATTATGCCTGGTATAAATCAAACAGCGAAGGAAAAACACATCCTGTAGGTAAAAAACAACCCAACCCCTGGGGCCTGTATGATATGTACGGAAATGTGGGCGAATGGACCTATGATCAATATATCCCTGATTTTTATGCGGGTATAAAGGGGGAGAAGGCCAATAACCCTGTTGCTGTTCCAGATAAATTGTATGCCAATGTGATCCGTGGCGGCTCATATGATGATGCAGCCAGGGAAGTTCGTTCTGCATCCCGGTTGCCTTCTGATCCGGTCTGGAAGCAGCTGGATCCACAGATCCCAAAAAGCAACTGGTGGTTTCCGGAAGCGCCGTTTATTGGCATCAGGTTGGTTAGGCCCGCGAAAGCCCCTTCGAAAGCTGAGATTGATGCCTATTACAATAAAGCACCTATAGCAGATTATTAATGTCTAACTCACAAATTTAAAAACCAAATAATCAACCAAAATGAACAACCTTGAACTGCGGGATAAACGCCGCGAATTTCTTAAAGCCTCTGCACTGGTTGCAGGAGGGGTAATGTTAGATCAGTTTGCTTTTGCCGGGGCACATTCTTCTACCGATGATACGATTAAAATTGCCTTGATAGGCTGTGGTGACCGTGGAACGGGTGCTGCTTTCCAGGCCCTTGGTACTAAAGTCAATGTTAAACTCGTAGCTATGGCCGATGCTTTTGAGGATAGACTGAGCAGCAGTTATACCAAGCTTGCTGAAAGGTTTAAGGAAAAAGTGGATGTTCCGCAGGACCGCAGGTTTGTAGGTTTTGACGCTTACCTGAAGGCTATAGCCCTTGCTGATGTGGTGTTGCTGGTTACGCCTCCGGGATTCCGACCTATACACTTTGAAGAAGCGGTAAAACAAGGCAAACACGTTTTTATGGAAAAACCGGTAGCTGTTGATGCTCCAGGAATTCGTAAAGTGCTTGCGGCAGCAGAAATAGCCAAGCAAAAGAAATTAAACGTTGTGGTTGGTTTACAGCGCCGCTACCAGGCCAATTACAGAGAGGTATTGAAACGTATTCAGAACGGTGCAATTGGCGATATTGTTGGCGGGCAGGTATACTGGAACAGTGGCGGGGTATGGGTTAAAAAGCGTCAGCCTAACCAGACAGAAATGGAGTACCAAATGCGTAACTGGTACTATTTTAACTGGCTTTGCGGTGACCACATTGTAGAGCAACACGTACACAATATAGATATTGCAAACTGGGTTAAAAATGCTTACCCGGTATCGGTGCAGGGAACCGGAAGCCGTGCCTGGAGAACGGGTAAGGATTATGGTGAGATTTATGATAACCATGCGGTAGAGCTAACTTATGCTGACGGTGCGGTGATCTATAGCCAGTGCAGGCATTTTGAAGGAACTGCCAACCGGGTGGATGAGACCTTCCAGGGAACTAAAGGACGTGTTTACCTATCGGCAGGCCATAACGGGGTTTTATGGGACCATAAAGGCAAAGAGATATATAACCATCCTACAAAAGGAAATCCTAACCCATATCAGACCGAGCATGATGAATTGTTCGCTGCCATAAGTAAAGGCGAATTTAAATTCCAGGATGCAGAACGCGCAGCTAAAAGCTGTTTTACAGCTATTATTGGCAGGTATGCTACGTATTCCGGACAGGTGATCAAATGGGATGATGCATTAAAGGCCGACAATAGCCTGATGCCTGAAACATTGAGCTGGAATGCCAATCCGCGACTGATGCCTGATGCAGATGGATTGTACCCGGTTCCTGTTCCGGGAAAAACCAAAGTGGTGTAAGGTTTGCCGCTGATCCAGAAATATATCATTTTATTATTGCTCCCGTTGCTCTTTCTTGTTTATGGCAGGAAAGAGCTGCGGGAGTATAACATTCATGGCTATGCCCAGGGAACAGACTATACCGTAAAGTATTTTGCTGTAGACAGTATCGTTACCAAAAGGGCTGTAGATAGTATTTTAAGTGTCATAGACTCTTCTATGTCCTTATATAAGCCTTATTCTGCAATCTGCAGGTTTAATGCTGCAGAAGATGGTCTGGCTGTTGATCCTCATTTTGCAAGGGTTATGCGCAGGTCATTTGACATTTACAAGGATACACAAGGTAAATTTGATGTGACGGTTGAGCCACTGGTTGAGGCCTGGGGATTTGGTGCAAAACGGGTAAGTAGTTTTCCGGATAGTGCCAGGGTTAAGGAGCTGCTGAACTGTGTTGGGATGAATAGCCTGAGCCTGAAAGGAAATTATCTTAAAAAAGATAAGCCTTGTATTCAGATAGATCTTAACGGGATTGCCCAGGGCTATAGTGTGGATGTGGTTGCCGGCTACCTGTTGAAAAAAAGAATATCCTGCTTTGTTGTGGAGATAGGGGGTGAGTTGAGAATGAAGGGCCCTAAGCCCGATGGTACTTCCCTGCGTATAGGAATTGAAGGACCGGCAGCATCGGCCGGTGCAGAACCGGTGATCAGGCATGTAGTGAAAATCAATAATGGGGCAATAACTACCGCTGGAAATTATAGAAAGTACCTGCAAAAAGGAGCAAAAAAAATAACCCATCTGATTGACCCTCATACAGGTTATCCTATTGAGAACGCATTGATTAGTGTTACCATTTATGCCAAAGACGCAATTACAGCAGATGGCTATGATAGTCCTATTATGGCGATGGATGTTAATGAGGCCATTAATTTTGTGAATGCCCGGAAAGGCATGGAAGCTTATATCATTTACCATCGTAAAGACGGCAGTATTGCCGACACGCTTACAAAAGGGTTCAGAACATACTTAGCTGATCTTTAGGCACACGGAAAAGGCTTGAATCCAGGGATGGCTTTATTTCATTCAGGTGGTTTAGGCGGCAATGCAGTTTAAAATTATCTCTTATCATTTTGGCAATATTGCCATCGCCCCGCATTCTTTCACCAAACCTGCTGTCGTTCACATTTCCGCCGTGACAGGACTGGATCATATGCCATACTTTTTCAAAACGATCTGGATAGTTCTTGCGGAGCCAGTCTTCAAATATACCTCCGATTGCGCCGTTCAGCCGTACCACAGTATAGCCAGCCGCTATAGCGCCGCAATTGGCTATGGTCTTCAGTATAGATGGGATCTCATGGTCGCTTAAGCCCGGAACAAGCGGAGCTACCATTACGCCCATAGGTACACCAGCGCTGCTCAGCTGCTCCACTATTTTAAGCCGCTGTTTTGCAGTTGTGGTGCGGGGCTCCATCTTTTGCCGCAATTGTTCATTCAGGCTGTTTATAGATACATACACCATGCAGAGGTTTAGTTTAGCCATTTCGGTAAGCAGGTCAATGTCTCTTAATATCAGGGCGTTTTTGGTGATCATAGCGATAGGCTGCCTGTATTCGAGCGCAATTTCAAGCAATTGCCTGGTGATCCTGAATTTACGTTCTGCAGGCTGGTAACAATCGGTGTTACCCGATAAGGAGATAACGGAAGCATCCCATCCCTTCTTTTGAAGAAATTTTTTAAAAAGTTCAGGCGCATCTGTTTTAACAATGATCTTACGTTCGAAGTCGAGACCAGCACTAAAACCCCAATATTCATGTGCATTACGGGCATAGCAATAGCTGCAGCCGTGTTCGCAGCCCTGGTAGGGGTTGAGGGAGTAGGCCATGCCGACATCAGGACTTTCTACTTTGTTTACAATAGATTTGGATCTGCCAAAGATGAAGGTGGTTTTATGGTCTTCTTCTTCCCAGTCGTCGATGCCCTCTTCATGGTCTTTCACATAGTCGTTTTTTGCAAAACGGTTATGGGGATTGAACTGTGCCCCCCTTCCCTTTACATAATTGTCCGGCTTTTCATCGTCTAATATCATTAGCTAAAAATACTAATATTATTAGTAAAATGAAATGGGTGAACCAAAATTTTGTATAAAAAAAAGAGACCCGGTAAGGTCCCTTTTCAATAACATCAACAAATTTATTGCTCTTCTAAACCCATTTTCTGCATTACTACATCGCTAACCCCTGTTGAAGAATAACCTCCGTCGTGAAAAAGGTTCTGCATGGTTACCATGCGGGTAAGGTCAGAGAACAGGGTAATACAGTAATCGGCACAGGATTCTGCATCGGCATTGCCCAATGGAGCGATGGCATTCGCATAATCATAGAAGTCGCCAAAACCTTTGATCCCTGTTCCGGCAGTTGTTTTGGTTGGTGATTGGGAAACGGTATTGATCCTTACTTTTTTCTCCAATCCGTAATGGTAACCAAAACTGCGGGCAATAGATTCCAGCATGGCTTTAATGTCGGCCATGTCTGTATAGAACGGGTAGGTGCGCTGGGCGGCCATATAAGTTAGGGCCACTACACTGCCGCCTTCATTAATGGCATCGAGTTTTTTGGCAACAGCAAGCATTTTATGAAATGATAAGGCGGAAACATCAATCCCCTTCATGAAGTAATCGTAATTGGATTCTGTATAAGGTATCTTTTTACGGATGTTAACGCTCATTCCTATAGAGTGCAGTACAAAGTCTATTTTGCCGCCTAATATTTCCTGTGATTGGGTAAACAGGCTGGTCAGTTCATCAACACTGGTTGCATCGGCCGGAACAATCTGTGAATTTGTTTTTTCAGCCAGGGCATTGATCTCTCCCAGACGCATGGCGATAGGAGCATTGGTCAAAACAAATGTTGCGCCTTCTTCATGTGCTTTTTCGGCTACTTTCCAGGCAATTGAATTCTGATCTAATGCGCCTGTAATGATGCCGCGTTTACCTTTTAATAAGTTGTACATAGTATTTTGTTTTAAAACAGGCCGAAGTTAAGGAATTTTTCTTTTGCCAGAAGCTGCATTTAGCTTTTGTAACCCAGCAGGTCTTTTGCGTTTTCGAGAGCAGAAGCACCCGGCGTTTTACCACTCAGCATTTCGGCAATGGCAGCTACGCGCTCTGTTTTATTCAGCCTGCGTATACCGGTTGTGGTACGATCAGTTTCTTCATTCTTGTATACAAAGTAATGGGCATCTCCCTTGGCAGCGATCTGCGGAAGGTGGGTAATACAGATTACCTGCATGTTTTTCTCCAGTTCGCCGATCACGTCTCCAACCTGTAAGGCGGTTTCGCCTGAAATTCCTGTATCAATTTCATCAAATATCAAGGTAGGTAAGGAGGTATGTTGGGCCATAATGGATTTGATGGCCAGCATCAGGCGGGACAGCTCACCACCTGATGCCACTTTACCAACCGGGGCAGGAGGCTGACCGCTGTTTGCGGAGAACAGCAGGCCGATCAGGTCTTTCCCATCTTTGTTGAGTTCCACGGTCGTTTGTTGTTCAATTTTTATTTTTGCATTGGGCATGCCCACCCGACGCAATATTTCTCCGACACTTTTTTCTGTACTGCTAATGGCTTTAAGGCGGTTGACAGATAAAGTTGCAGCCATCTGTTCGAGCTTCAGGAGCGTTTCTTCCAGTGCTTTGGTTAACTGGTTTATCTCCTCATCACTGCTCAGCAGATTGACCAGATTAGCTGATAGTTGTTCCTGTATTGCAATTAATTCTTCAGTACTACTAACTTTATGCTTCTGCTGCAAACCATAAATGAGGTCCAGACGGGTATTGATCTCTTCAATACGTGCAGGATTAAAAACAATATTGTCTTCCAGAACCGATGTTTCTTCGGCTATATCTTTAATCTCTATAAGAGAAGAGCGTAATCGTTCATTCAGTTCCGCATAAGCGGGATTGAACTTTTCTACACTTTGCAGCTGTCCGACCACTTCTTTCAAAATGGAAAGTACAGCACTTTCCTGCTCGCTTAGCAAATGGTAGCTGGTCAACAGGCTTCTTTTAATGCTTTCAGCATTGTTGAGCATTTGCAATTCGGTTTCCAGTTTTTCCTGTTCTGCCGGATGCAGATTGGCATTTTCCAGTTCATTAAACAGGAACTGTTCATAATCCTGCCTGTTTCTCGCTTCATCGGCCCTGGCCTGCAGCTCAGTAAGGTGTTTTTGCTGCTGCTTGTAGGATTTAAAAAGGCTGCGGTAATCGGATAATAGTACTGTGTGATCTGCAAGGGTGTCTACAACTGAGAGCTGAAATTCAGGATCACTGATTTCAAGGGTGGCATGTTGCGAATGGATGTCTATCAAGTGCTCCCCAACCTGTTTCATCACATGGAGTGTTACAGGGGTGTCGTTAATGAACGATCTGGATTTGCCATCCGTAGAAATCTCCCGTCTCAAAGTACTTTCGGGATAAAAATCCAGGTCGTTCTCTTCAAAAAGCGGGCGCAGCTGGTCGTTGTTTAATAAAAACTGTCCCTCGATAATACATTTCCTGTCCTGGTTAAAGAAATACTTTGTTTCGGCCCTTTGGCCCAGTATCAGTGACAGTGCCCCAAGCATGATAGATTTACCGGCACCGGTTTCGCCGGTGATGATGTTAAGTCCTTTGTCTGGTTCCAGTTCAACACTGTCAATCAAAGCGTAGTTACGGATGGAAAGTTTTTGCAGCATATACACTGCTAAATTAGAAAAAGTTTAACGACGAACCACAAAAAAAGCAGAAGATTATCTCCTGCCTTCAATTGTGTGTATGGTACTAAAAATTGGCACAAGTTTAAAAAGGGGTATTGTCTGGCTGGCCCGCTTTTTTCTTTTTTAAAGCCTCAACTTCAGCTTCAAATTTCTTTTTCAGTTCTTTATACTCAGCGGAATTTTCCAGGGCTCTGGCTTCCTCCAGTTTTTTCTTCAATTCCGGTGAAGAAAGGTAAACATGTATTGAATTTGCTATTTTCTGAGCATCTTTGATTTGTGCACTATAAGCGTTCTGGAATAATTTTGAATCTGCCTGAAATTTCTTTGCGTCTTCGGCCATTTTTTTCTGGTTTTTTTTCCACTCTGGAGAGCTGAAATAATGCCTGGCCTTTTTACTTTGTTCTGTCAGTTCTTTCTGCTGTTTTTTCCAATCTTCAGAGTTGAAATATTTGTGAATTTCCGCAGTTTGTTTCCGGATCAGTTCCTGTTGTTTTTTCCATTCATCCGAACTGAATTTTTTTGCCAGGTCTTCCGACATTGCCTTTATGCCTTCCTGCCATTCGGGTGATTTCATGAAAAACATTTTTTTGCTGATGATGGTGTCTAAGCCTGTTTTAAAATTGTAGTTCAGGTGGAAATTACCCATATCACTGAATGTCTCTTTTACCACTTCTTTCCTTAGGCTGTCCGGCATTTCTTTCATGGAATCATATTCCTTTTTATTGCCCTGCGGATCAATGGTAACGATCCTGAATTTGCGTCTTTTCTTTGTGGTATCTTGCATTACCTCTTCTGCTGCAGGCTTAACTTCCTGTTTTAGGCGTGTAGTTTTAAAAGGATTTTTTGCCTCTTGTTTTAGTGCAGGCTGTTTATGCGTTACACCTGGTTTTAGGATTGCAGGTTCGGTTTTGGCGGGGCCGATCCATGCCAATGAAATTACAGTAGCTACGGTGAGCGTAATGGCAAAGAGCTGTTGCTTTGCGTTCATATAGTTTGTTTTCATATCTGTGATTCTTTTAATGCGTTGATAAAGGTGTTGTTGTTTGCCACTGGCGGCCATAGATAAGGCAGGGGTAGCTTTATCTTTGAGTATTTCCAGTTTCAGCAGGGCGTGGGCATAGGTTAATGGCGTTCCTGTTAGTTTTAATACCAGGTCATCGCAGGCGTGTTCCCTTTCAATATTGACGAACCTGTTGCTTAGCCATATGAAGGGGTTAAAGAACATCAGGGTTTCAATGGCTGTTTTTATCAGGTTTAAAAGGTAGTCGTTTCGGCGGATATGAGAAAGCTCATGGATCAATATAGCTTCTACCTGCCGGATGTCCAGTTGGGCAACCAGGGCCACCGGAAAAAGCACTACCGGCTTAAAATACCCAATAACCAATGGGATATTAACTTGCCCGGAGAGGTAAAAGTCTACAGGTCTGCGGATCCCCAGTTTAACTGTCATTTCCTGAAAAATCTGCTGCCAGGAGGAGGGAACCTGGTTTTTATCGGATCCTTTTAAAGCTTGTAGCTTTTTATAGCCCGCAGTAAGGATAAGCAGCTGGAACAATATACCGAGACTATATATAGCAGTAATGTAAGGGAAGAGCTGCTCAGCCTGGGTACTGAGTGTGGCCGGGAAACCAGTCATTTCCTGCGCTGCATTTATTCCCTGCGGAGCATTACCCACAAGTACAGGCTGTTTATCTGCGGGCCATTTAAAAACAGTGCAAAAGGTGATGCAGAAACCGGCAAACATCAGACACATGGCCCCATAAGCCAGGTTATGTTTGAACCTGGCCGTCAGGTTTGGAAAAAGACTAACTACCGCGAGTAATATCCCATAAATAATTGCGGCCTGCCATAGGGAATGAAAGATACTCCATCCAATAGCTTTGATCAGGTTGTTTACAATTGCTTCCATTTTTATTGATTGCTTAATTCATCCAGATATTTTTTTATTGAATCAATCTCCTCCTTGCTTGCAGTATGGTTGCCCAGGGCTTGCATCACCAGCCTGGCAGCGGAACCATTAAATACATTGTCAATCATTTTATTGACCAGGTGCTGTTGTGTTTTTTCCTGGTTTACCAAGGCGCGGTAAATGTGTGTCTTCGACGAGGTATCCCTGGCAACCAATCCTTTTTCATGCATGATCTGCATCAGTTTAAGTGTGGTGGTATAGCCAGAATCTTTATTTTTTTCTAAAACCTCATGCACCTCCCTTACCGTACAACTGCCCTTGTCCCACAGTATCTGCAGGATCTCAAGTTCACTTTCGGTAGGCTTAGGCGTTGTTTGTGCTGTCATATCTGCATCTACGAATTGTTTCGTAATCAAATATACGAATCTATTCGTAGATGCAAAATAATTTAACACTTTTTTACTAATCAGTCGTTAACGACTTGCCCTTAAGGCTTCGTATTTATTGAGATTGGCCGGATCAACTTCTGATAAAAGGTTATAAGCCTTTAGTTTATCTTGGGGATCTGGCAGTGTGGATATTACATTTACCAATTCATCTGCTTTGGTGGCCAGGTACATGTTCGGAAAAATAGAACCTAGCTTCTGCTTGTCCATTTGTTTTAAAGTAGTAAGGAGGGAAATGATCTTTTTGGCACTTTTCGACTGATCTTCCTGCATGCGGTCCAGTCCGTTAAAATGGTAATCATAAATGAACTGTCTCAGCTCCTCGAAACTTTTGTTTTGCAGGTTTTCATTCAGCCAGTACCGGTTTCGAAGCCCGTCAAAAGCTTTCCATCCTTTATTTCCGGATACCTGGGCAACATTTAAGATATTTTGTGCTTTGTTATAGAAATGTGTGCCTCCAAGTTTACTGAAACTGTCCTTATCCAGGCCTATAATGGTGTAGGCATAAAAACTAAGCAGGGAACTTAAATTGGAAATGAAATTCTGATCAGAGAAGTCAAGAGATTGTCCTTCGTTATAATTGAAATCAAAATCCTTGTCACTGATGTTTAGCAGCGTACTGTTATACGCGGTATTGTAAACAGGGCGGCTGGACTGGATCTGTGCTTCTGCTTTATAGGCCGAACTGCCGTCCCAGGCAGTTACTGTAATTACAAAATTGCATTCAATCCTTTCTGCGGGAGCGTAGGGTTCATTGCTCCACTTATTGTTGTTTAGAAACTCGCGGATGGTATTCTGAAGGACTTCCAGGTTTTTTTTGTTGATATTGGGAACGGTGGGGGCCATTACCTGTACCCGGGTGTTCAATTCCTGTGCCTGTACCCAGCTGCAGCAGCAACAAAACAACAGGAAAATAAATGAGCAGCGTTTCTTCATGCTACAACAACTTTAATATTTCATTACAAATGTCAACAGCAACCTCGCTTTTTGATTTCATTTCAAATACAGTTTTCTCTGCTGCTTTATTAAAGATAGTTATTTTATTGGTATCCTTTTTAAAACCGGCACCTTTATCGTTAAGCGAGTTAAGCACAATAAGGTCAAGGTTCTTTTTTACCAGCTTTGCCTTCGCGTATTCTTCCTCATTCTCGGTTTCCAGGGCAAAGCCTATCAATAACTGATTTTTTGTTTTTAAAGTACCAAGGGTAGCCAGTATATCTGTTGTTTTTTTCAGATCCAGACTAAACTCGCTATTTGTTTTTTTGATCTTCTGATCTGCTCTTGTTACAGGTGTATAATCGGCAACTGCGGCGCTCATTACCGTAATATCGGCGCCGCTGAATTCAGCTTTGCAGGTTTCAAGCATATCGGCCGCGCTAACTACGTCAATCCGGTTCAGCTCATAATTGCTGAGCTGGGCGGTAGGTCCAGTAATGAGGGTTACCTCGGCGCCTAGTGCGGCAAACCTGTCGGCTATGGCGAAGCCCATTTTACCTGAGGAATGGTTGCCTATAAAACGTACCGGATCTATGGCTTCATAGGTTGGGCCAGCGGTAACCAAAACCCTTTTGCCGGTAAGTGGAAGAGAGGCCTGTATGTGAGTGGATAGATATGCCGTAATTTCTTCGGGTTCGGCCATCCTTCCTTCACCAAAGAGACCGCTCGCCAACTCGCCGCTGCCGGGTTGAATAACCTGGTTCCCATAAGAAAGCAGCTTTGAAATGTTATTTTTTGTGCTCTCGTGTTTCCACATATCCAGGTCCATAGCCGGAGCAAAGTATACGGGGCATTTGGCCGATAAATAAACTGCGGTAAGTAAATTGTCACATAATCCTGAAGCCATTTTAGCCAAAGTATTGGCACTGGCAGGGGCAATAACCATCAGGTCAGCCCAAAGCCCCAATTCTACATGGTTGCTCCAAACACCGGTTTCTTCTTCAAAATATTGGGTATAAACAGGATTTTTAGAGAGCGTAGCCAGGGTAAGCGGCGTAATGAAATTAGCCGCATCGGCGGTAAGAATTACCTTAACGTTTGCACCAGCCTTTACCAGTAACCTAACCAGTATAGCTGATTTGTATGCCGCAATGCTGCCGCAAACGCCAAGGATTACTTTTTTATTCTTAAGCATGGATTTAACCCCTATGCGTAGTCTTATTGTTGCTCTTTAGCAGGGTTTCTGAAGTAGACCTTATCGTTCAGGAATTCATCAATAGCAATTAAGCTTGGTTTTGGTAAACGCTCATAATGCTTGCTGATCTCAATTTGCTCCCTGTTTTCAAAAATCTCTTCCAGGTTGTCGTTAGAAGAAGCAAATTCGGCCAGTTTGCCGTGCAGTTCTTCTTTCATATTGTTGGAGATCTGATTAGCCCTTTTAGAAATGATTACCAGAGACTCATAGATATTTTTTGTTTTCTGATCCAGATCATTAACATTTCTGGTTACCGTAGTATTCGGTACTGCTGGTTTATTCGTATTCATTATTTAATGGGTGTTTTTATTGTCTTTGTACTGTCTGATTTGGCATCCTTTGCCAACATTGCTTTATATTTTTCCTGGTCTTTTGCCAACTGGGCAAGGAATTTTTTTGCGTTCTCTATTCCAGTCTGACTATCCTTTTTCAGAGTTTTGGCATCTTCAACCAACTTACTTTGCGGGTGCCCTTCAATGAATTCATCCGCATAGGTAATGGCTTCGTTAAACCGGTCTTCCTGGCGGGTCTCATAGCTGTTTTTTGCATAGGCAAATTGAGATTTGATGATCAGAAAGTCCATTTCTTCGGCATACTTAATGTCAGGGAAATCGATCTGCGCATTTTTTAGTGCAATAACAGCGGCTTTATAATTGGTTACATCGTAACCGCCCAAATCGTAGTAAAGCTTGGCGTTCGCATAAGCTTTATCTTCCAGCTTGGCCCTTAACAAACCAATGTATTTGGCTGCATCTGCTGCACGTTCGCTTTTAGGGTAAAAGTTGATGAACAATTGTAAAGCGTCAATAGCTTTGTAGGTATTCTCCTGATCCAGACTAGGGGCTGGGGAGTCCAGGTAATAGCAATAAGCGCCCATATACCTGCATTCCTCAGCATATCTGCTGCTTGGATAGGTATCGGCAAACGACTTAAACTGGTATCTTGCAGTAGTATAGTCCCTTAATTTATAAAGGGTCATTGCGTAATGGTAATTCAATTCTTCGGCTTCTGCTCTTCCCCTGTATTTCTGAGAAAGGTCTTCAAAGAGAATCAAGGCCTTTGAATAGTTTTTCTTGTTATACAAACGCATGGCCTCTTCGTATTTTTTCTTTACGTCATTGCTTAGTCTGATCTTTTCAAACTGGCTTTTGCAGCCCGCAATGCTTAGGGCTATAACGATGAAACTGAATAGTATTACGTGTTTAATTTTAAACATTCTGCAAAGATAAGGTAATAATACGACAACGTCAATTAAAAATAACAGGACGCTAAGCTATGTAAAGGCTTTGACCTTAACAAGGCCTTAACACTTTTTAACACAAACCTTATTTCTGCGTTTCAATTTCCGGGACACCTATCCATTGACCATCACAGTCGCTTTAACTCCCTTGAGATTCTTTATTAATTCTGAATCAGAATAATCGCGCAGAGGCTTCAGGATCTTAAAAAAGACAATTGCCCTGCAAAATGATTATGGATTAGCTTCTGCTGATGTTATATAAGGCATACCAATCCTGATGATCCAGTTCAATGCTGAATGCATTTGCTGCATTTCTTATTCTTTGCTCATTTGTAGTTCCGATCAGGGGCAATGCTCCAAGCTTTACCAGCCAGGCGACAGCAAGAGACTCAATATTTGCGTTGTATTTAATACTTAGTTCTTCGAGCTTTTCACGTACTTTAACGGCTTGGGGGTCGGTTCCGGTGGCAATTCTGCCTTCCGCCAATGGAGCGTAAGCCAACGGCCTCATATAACGCTGTTTGATATAATCAATCTGGCCGTTATCCAGGGCCTGGGTACTTAAAAGGTTCAATTCTATATGGTTGGTTACAATAGGCTTGGTTAAATAAGCTGCCAGCAGCTGGTGCTGAAAAACCGTGAAATTAGCGACACCAATGTTTTTTATTTTGCCCGACTCTTTTAATTTATCCAACGTCAATGCTGTCTCCTCAAGGTTAGATATCGGATCAAGCGTGTCCAATAAAAAAATATCCAGATAATCTGTCCGTAGTTTTTTCAATGAGCTTTCAATACTTTTTGTGATGTGAGCGGCAGAGCTGTCGTAATGTCTTACCCTTACCTCAGGTGTTTGCAGGTGTGGGACCCTTAAGCCGCACTTGCTAAACAACACCACCTCTTCTCTTTTAAATGCGCCATTGGCCATCAGGTTACCAAAAAGTTCTTCGCAGGCAAAAGAGCCGTAACTGGCACTGTGTTCAAAAGTGTTGATGCCCAGCTCAAGGCATAGTTGAACTGTGTTTTTCAATACTGTTCCGGGATCTTTAACCTCATCCCATCTGTAAAATCCATAAACCGCCGGAGAAACTTTTGCACCGGAATCTCCCATGTAAACTTTTTGCATATGCTTTATCTTATTCTAACACGACCAATATGGCCTTTTTTAAGCACAAATCAAAGTAGCAATTTAATAACAGGACTGCCCCTGGAAAAGTCCTTCGGCCAAACCATTTATGGTCAATTACCGTGTAGATCATATTGTGGCATTGGTAGAAGGGCTGAAGAAAGGGAATGTGACCATTGTAGAGGGGATCCTTGATCCGGAGCGGGAAGCTTCCGGCCAGTAGGGGCCTGCCGAAAACGATTGCACAATTTTTATCGGCCTTATCCTTTTTTTATTAAGCCTTAGTATTTATTCTTGTTGCTACACCAAATATAATGTCCTTATATTCGTTTAGATGATGCTCAGAATAAAAGCACTGGCCTGTATGTTTTTGCTGTTCCTGGTAATGGTGCCGGGAAAGGCACAGGTCAGTTCAAAGATTGAGCATTATTCTACTGAAAATGGCCTTTCGCATGATGGTGTAATGACCATTCTTAAAGACCGGGAAGGTTTCATGTGGTTTGGTACCTGGGACGGCATTAACCGTTTTGACGGGCATGATTTTGTGACCTATAAATCCAGGCCCGGCGACAGCTCGACATTAAAAAGTAACCGTATCGACCATATTGTAGAAGACAGACAAGGGTATTTGTGGCTTGAGGCTTATGACAACCAGATTTATCGCTTTAATAAGGTCAATGGAAAATTTCTGGCTATTGCCGATGTACTGGCAGAACAAGGGGCGGGAAATGTCCTGTTTGATGGGGTAAGGCTAACCACCAATGGCCGCATATGGCTAAGCACGCGCAACCAGGGCATATTTAGTGTAAGGAACGCTGCAGATGGCACTGTGCAGGTAAGCAGGTATGGTAGCGGACTGGGCAAGGGTTTCGGACTTCCCTCTAATCAGGTAAATTTTATTTATGCCGACCGTGCAGGGCGTACCTGGATAGGGACCGGAAGAGGACTGGTATGCCTGGTAGAAGAAGCCGGGAAATACAGAAATGTCCCTTTACCTGCCGGTATCGCATCAGGCATAGCTTATAGCTGTATTGCCGAAAGCAGGGATTACATTTGGCTGGGCACTACGGATGGGGACCTGTTGCGTTACCAGCCTGCATATGGTCAGGTTGTAAAGAAACAGTTGTCAGACAGCAGGCTGAACGACTTGCTGGTAGCTGAAAAACAGGGGGTATTGTACCTGGTGTCAAAAAGTATGGTATGCAGGGTGGGGCTTGCCGATCTGCAGGTTTCGGTATCGGCCATGCCTGCAGCAGAAAAATTCCTGTCACTTTATCAGGACCGTGCCGGGCAGCTTTGGATAGAACCGGAAATGCATGGGGTAGTGAAGTATGATCCAGCAAGGGCTACGTTCCGGTATTTTTTTCAGCAGAACGATGCCAATTTTCAAAACAGGTCCAGGGAGTTCAAAGTTTTTGAAGACCACAGGGGCCGGGTCTGGGTAAGTATGAAGGGAGGCGGCTTTGGTTATTACGATGCCCATACAGAGGATATCGCTTATTTTCATAACAAGCCCGGATCGGCAACGCATCGTTTTTCGAACATTGTTACCTGTAGCTATTTTGACCCGGCAGGAGTGTTGTGGCTGAGTACCCGTGACAGGGGCATAGAAAAGGTCCTGTTTCAGGAAAATGCCTTTAACTATAAATTACTGGTTGAAAACACCCTGAATAAATCGGACAATGAGATCAGGGGTATTTATAGCGACAGGCAGGGCCGTTTATGGCTTAGCTCCAAGTCGGGCCACCTGCTGGTATCGGGCAGGAAGCCCGGTCAGGTGTTTGTAAACTGGCCGCCAGGTGGTATCGGATTAGTGTATGTTATTTTGCAGGACCGTAGGGGCAATTTTTGGCTGGGCACCAAGGGCAATGGTTTGTTTAAGGCTGTTCCGGCAGATGAAGGCGAGCAAAAATACAGGCTGCTGCATTACCGCAATGACAGGGAAGACCCCTTTAGCCTGAGCAGCGATCTGATCTATACCATACTGGAAGATAGAAATGGACGGATATGGGTAGGAACCTATGGTGCAGGCTTAAATCTGGTTACAGAAGAACAGGGGAAAGTGAAGTTTATCCATAGTGGCAATGGTTTCAGTCATTATCCGCAGGGACCCTTTGATAAAATCAGGCACCTGCAGGAAGATGCAAAAGGTAGGATATGGGTAGCTACTACCAATGGGCTGGTGCTCTTTGCCCCGGGGGATGGTAACACCCATAACCCACAATTCAGGCATTACGGCAAAGTACCGGGCGATAACAGCAGCCTGGGCAACAATGATGTTCAGTACATTTACCGCGACCGCAGGGACAACATCTGGATCGCTACCTCCGGGGGAGGGCTGAACAAGGTGCTTACTGTGAGCAGCACCGGGTTGAAGCTACGCATTTATACGCGACAGGAAGGCCTGCCCAGCGATTATATTCTGAGCATGGTGGAAGACCTGAAAGGTAATTTATGGCTGGCTACAGAGAATGGCATTTCCAGATTTGACCCCTCGCGGCAGCTGTTCCGCAATTTCGATTCTTACGATGGCCTGCCCAAGACCGGGTTCTCTGAAGGTTCCAGCCTAAGGCTGCCCAACGGCGATCTGCTTTTTGGCTGTATTTACGGGTATCTGACCTTTAATCCGCAGGCCATTGCAGAGCAGCGCATAAGTGCCGGAATGGTATTTACCAATTTTCAGATCAACAATAAAGATGTGAATATTGAAGAAAAATCTGCTCCTTTCAAAACAGACATCAATACCCTTAAGGAGGTAAGATTGAAATACAATGAGAATATCATCAGTATTGATTTTACCGTGCTTGACTATCGTTTGGGCGATAAGCAGGACTATGCCTACCGTCTGGTAGGTTTTGATGAAGAATGGCGGGATGTAAAAAACCAACGCAAGGCAACCTATACCAATCTTCCCCCTGGTAATTACAAATTTGAGGTGAAAAGTATGAACGGGTACCTGTATACCCGGCTTCCCCTAAAGACTTTGAACATCAAAATAGCCCCTCCGCCCTGGCGTACGGTATGGGCATATAGCCTTTATGCTATATTGCTGGTGATATGCATTGAAATTGCCCGCAAAATAATATTTACCATGGTAAGGCTGCGCAACCGAATTGTTGTAGAGCAGCGTTTAACTGAACTGAAGCTACGGTTCTTTACCAATATTTCACATGAATTGCGTACCCCGCTTACACTTATTGTGAACCCTATAGAGGAAATATACCGCCAGGAAAATCTATCGCCCAGGGGATATGCCTATATTAATGTGGTACGCAGAAACGCCAACAGGATGGTCCGGTTTATCAACCAGTTGCTGGATTTCAGGAAAGTGCAAAGCGGAAAAATGCAGCTGAAGATGAGCAATACTGAAATGGTTGGTTTTATAAATGAAATAAGCAGTTACTTTTCTGAGCTTTCAAAAGAGAAACACATTGAACTAAAGGTTAGTGCCAATGTTGAGGAACTGCATGCCTGGATAGATGCCGAAAAGATGGATATTGTGGTGTATAATCTGCTGTCCAATGCGTTTAAGTTTTCTCCCGGCAATACAGAGGTCAGCGTAAGGCTGGAGTACCAGGAGGGCGATGGCTTTTTTAGGATCAGTGTGGCCGACCAGGGAATTGGGGTACCTTCGGACAAGCTGAACGACATCTTTGAACTGTATTACGAACTGGACAAGGAACCTGGCAATAACCTGGAGGGAACTGGCATAGGCCTGGCACTTTGCCGTGAAATTACCGAAATTCATGGCGGTAAAATTGAAGCCCGGAACAATGATCCTGAGAAAGGGCTTACGGTTAGCCTTACACTGAAACTGGGCAAAGCACATTTTAAAGATACAGACACGGTTGCATCTGTTATAAGGGAAATACCGGAACAGCGGGTTATGGATGGCCTGGAAGACCAGGTGCTGCCGCAACATGTGCCGGCCGAAGTGAAGGACAGGCCGCTGGTACTGGTTGTTGACGATAACAATGAGCTGCGCCAGTTTCTGGCCGATCAGCTAAAGGACTTTTATAGGGTGGTACAGGCAAAAGACGGTGAGGAAGGCCTGAAAATGGCTGCCGAACTGCTCCCTGATCTTGTGCTGAGTGATGTGATGATGCCCAAATTGGATGGCATAAGGATGCTGGATGAACTAAAAAACAAAGAAAACACCAGCCATATTCCTGTGGTACTGCTCACCGCCAAATCATCTGTAGAGAACCAGATCGAGGGTTTAAAATATGGTGCCGATTATTACATTACCAAACCTTTCCGGACAGATTTTATCCTGGCCTCTATAGAAAACCTGCTGCGGCAGCGCCGGAAAATATTTGAACAACTGCTGGCCAACAGGAAATCTGTGCTGCTGGGCCCTGGTGAAATTGTGATCACTTCGAGGGATGAGGCCTTTTTAAAGGAGATCATTGCCATAGTGGAAGAAAGGATGGCAGATCCGGGTTTCAATATAGATGCTGTAGCAGAATTTGCCGGAATGGGGCGTACTACCTTTTACAAAAAATTTAAGAGCCTCACCAACCTGGCTCCTGTAGAATTTGTCCGGGACATGCGCCTGAAAAGAAGCAAGCAGCTTCTGGATGCAGGGCAGCACAATATTTCAGAGATTGCCTATGCCGCCGGGTTCAACAGTGCCAAATATTTCAGCACCTGTTTCAGGGAGGCCTACGGAATGTCGCCCTCAGAATACCTGAAATCTCAGGACAACAAAAGCATATAAAGCTAGCTCTAGGCCTTGGTTGGGCCAGTGTGTCAATTTTTGGATGCATTTCGTCAAAAATCAGACCTCAAAAAAACAGCATCAGGCTAAGTTTGTGTACCGGGGCTTCCTACAGCTTCGAAAAAAAGAAACCAAATATAGACTATGAATAAATTACTACTCCAAGTTTTTATGCTCTTGCTGTTGTGCAATACGGCATGGTCGCAAACCCGGCAGGTTACAGGTAAAGTAACGGACAAGTCCGGAAAGGAAACCATCCCCGGGGCCAGTGTTTCCATAAAGGGAAGTGCCACTGCGGTAAGCACCGACGAGAAGGGCCAGTTCAGGATCAATGTGCCGGCTGCCGGGCAGATAGTACTGGTAGCACGTTATGTGGGCTACAAAGCCCAGGAAATAAACGTGGGCAGCCAGTCGAAAGTGAATTTTGCCCTGGAAGAAGATGTAGCTTCACTCAATGAAGTTGTGATCAATATCGGTTACGGTACTGTACGCAAAAAAGACCTTACCGGGGCTGTATCCTCTGTGGGGGCAGATGTGATAGCGGCCGCTCCGGTATCATCCGCCCTGCAGGCCATTGCCGGACGGGTGCCAGGGGTCAACATCACTACAACAGAAGGTTCTCCTGACGCGGAAATGGTAGTAAGGGTAAGGGGTGGTGGCTCCATTACGCAAAGCAATAGCCCACTTTATATTGTAGATGGTTTTCCAATGCCTTCCATAGCTGATATCGCACCACAGGACATTGAGTCAATAGACATTTTAAAGGATGCTTCCTCTACCGCTATTTATGGATCGAGGGGCGCAAATGGCGTGGTACTGATCACGACAAAAGGTGGCAAAAGTGGCAAAACAAGTATCAGTTATAACCTGTTTGGCGGAACACGAAAGCTGGCCGATAAACTCGATGTACTGACACCCCTGGATTACGCCATCTGGCAGTATGAAAGGGCATTGCTGGATAAAGCTCCAGATGTTTATACCAAATACCTGGGCAATTATCAGGATATAGACCTGTATGCCAATACACCTGCAAACGACTGGCAGGAACTGGTTTTTGGCCGTACGGGAACTACAATTAACCACAACCTGAACATCAGTGGTGGCAGCGATAAAACGAAATACAGCCTTAGCCATAGTTTTGTGAAAGATAAGGCGATCATGCAATTGTCCGGTTTTGAGCGGCAGAACATCAATTTTAAGCTGAACCATAAGCTGTTCGATCGCCTGACACTGGATGTGGGCATGCGCTATTCAGACAGCAAAACAAAAGGTGGGGGCGCCAATGAACAGAACGAGGTGTCGTCTGCCGATTCGAGGTTGAAATATGCCATGATCTATCCGCCATTCCCCGTAGCCGGTTTAACCACCACTACAGAAACAGATGACTCTTTTAACCTGTACAATCCGCTGGTTTCCATCTCTGATAACGACCAGTACATTCACCGCAAAACCTATAATTTAAACGGGGCGGCAACCTACGAGATCATCAATAACCTGAAACTGCGTTCGGAGATAGGTTACGATGGTTACAGAAACGATCAGGACCGCTTTTATGGAACAACTACCTATTATGTAAGGAATGTGCCTGCCGGTGAGAACCAGAACCTTCCTGCCATTATCCTGGCAAATACCAACAGGAACAGTCTGCGCAATACCAATACACTGAACTACAGTTTTGATAAACTGTTTAAGAAAGACCATAACCTCAATGTGCTGATCGGGCAGGAGTACATTAAAATTGAAGAAGGCACCCTGACCAACGTGGTGCATGGCTTCCCGAAATCCTTTACTTTTCAGAACGCGAGGGTATTGTCTACCCAGGGGAAAGCAAATTCGGTTGACAATAACTTTTCCCCGGATGATAAAATGCTTTCTTTCTTTGGCCGGGCAAACTATGATTTTCAGGGTAAATACCTGCTAAGCGCTACTTTCAGGGCAGATGGTTCCTCAAAATTCTCACCAGGAAACCGCTGGGGATATTTCCCTTCGGTGTCTGCTGCCTGGAGGGTCTCACAGGAAAACTTTATGGAGCCAACCAAATCCTGGCTGTCTGACCTGAAGTTAAGGGCAAGTTACGGTACTGCCGGTAACAACAATATCCCCCCGGGGCAGATCACTCAGTCGTTCCAGAATTCAACAACAACCTGGGTCAATGCTTTCAATAGCTTCTGGGCGCCATCCAAGATCATGGCCAATCCGGACCTGAAATGGGAAACAACCGTAACAAGGAACATCGGTGTCGATTTCTCTATCCTGAATTCTAAAGTAACGGGTAGCATAGACGCTTACCTGAACCGCACCAACGACCTGCTGATCCAATTCCCTGTTTCGGGAACAGGTTACGATTTTCAATACCGAAATATTGGAAAAACACAGAACAAAGGACTGGAATTCTCCGCAAACTGGAATGCTGTAAAATCTGCAAATTTCGATCTCTCTGTGAATGGCAACATCAGCTTCAACAGGAACAAGGTCCTTTCTCTGGGTACAGTTAAAAACGTCAACGGGATATCTGGCTGGGCTTCAACAGAGATTGGTGTCGATTTCCTGGTTGAGGAAGGGGCTTCGGTAGGTCGCATTTATGGCTATAAGAGCGATGGCAGGTACGAGGCCTCCGATTTCAACGAAACGGTTGCTACCAATGGGGTATGGACGCTTAAACCTGGTGTGGCCGATGCCAGCCCTGTGATCGGTGCGCTTCGTCCTGGCTCCATGAAACTCAAAAACCTGGATGACGACCTGAAGATAGGCCAGGCCGATAAAACAGTGATCGGTAATGCCAATCCACTACATACCGGGGGCTTTTCCATCAATTCAAGGATCTATAATTTTGACATCGCAGCTTTCTTTAACTGGAGTTATGGCAATGATGTGTACAATGCCAATAAGATAGAATATACTTCAACCAGTAAGTACAATTCGAGGAATATGATCTCGACCATGGCCAGTGGTAACCGCTGGACAAACCTGCGTGCCGATGGTACCATCAGCAATGATGCAGCAGAACTGACCGCCATGAATGCCAATACTACACTGTGGTCGCCATATATGAAAAGTTTTGTACTGAGCGACTGGGCGATAGAAGATGGTTCCTTTTTACGTTTGTCGACCATAACGCTTGGCTACACCCTGCCACAGGCATTGTCTGCTAAGCTGAAGATGAAGAAACTGAGGGTGTATGCCTCAGGTTATAACCTTTGGCTGCTTACCAATTACAGCGGCTTTGACCCTGAAGTTTCTACCAGGCGCAAGACCGGGCTTACCCCGGGAGTGGATTACTCGGCCTATCCGAAAAGCAAATCTTTCATTTTGGGCCTGAATGTTAATTTTTAGCACACTGTTAAATTCAATACAATGAAAAGGATTTTCAATATTATAGCAATACTTACAGGTCTGACTATATTTTGCAGCTGTAAGCATGTGCTGGATGCACCCTCTAAGTCTTCACTGGATGAATCGGTGATTTTCTCTACCCCTAGTCTGGCCAGGGGCGCTGTAGCAGGGATATTGCAATCGTTCGGCGAAACCAACTCTTACAGGGGCAGGTTCCTGGTTTATTATGGCATAAATACCGATGCAGAAGTATACAACACGCTGAAATCTGTTGACGACGATAAAGCCCGCTTGTCCAATTACAACACGAACGAAAACAATGGGCAGATGAATACCAGCGACAATGCCTGGGCGAAGTTTTATGAGGGAATTGAGCGGGCAAACCTGGCCATCAGAGGTTTAAGGGCTTATGGGAAGGTAGAGAGCAATGCGGAACTTGCCCAGATCCTGGGCGAAGTGCTGACCCTGCGTGCCGTATTGTACAATGACCTGATCAAGGGATGGGGCGATGTACCTGCACGCTTTGAACCCATTACTACGGCAACTTCTTATTTGCCAAGAAACGACAGGGACGTGATCTACAAACAGTTGCTGGCCGATCTGGACGAAGCAGCCGGTTATTTGCCATGGCCTAACGAATCGGCACTGACCACCAGTGTGGAACGGGTAAACAAGGCATTTGCAAAAGGCCTTAGGGCAAGGCTTGCCCTGGCTGCAGGCGGATATGCCCAGCGCCTCGATAAAACCGTACGGTTAAGCAATGATCCGGAACTTTCACGCGAAAAAATGTATGGTATAGCCAAAAAGGAATGTATGGACATCATTGTCAGCGGAAGATTAAAGCTGCTGGGTTTTGAAGAGGTATTCAGGAAGCTGAACGAAGAAAGTACGGCAGCCGGACAGGAATCTATGTGGGAAATCCCTTTTAGCGAAGGCAGGGGCAGGGTGATCTTTGACCTGGGCGTAAAACATACTACGGTAGACAAATATACCGGGCAGAACAAGGGCGGTACCAACGGGCCAAATCCGGTGATGTTATACGAATATGATAAAGATGATGTGCGCAGGGCCGTTACCATAACCCCTTACGAATGGACAAACGGCATACAGGTGCCGTCTGCTTTGGGAAGGCTCTATTTTGGTAAATACCGTTACGAATGGATGAAACGGAAAGTAACTTCGACAAACGATGATGGCTTGAACTGGATGTATATGCGTTATGCGGATGTTGTGCTGATGGCTGCGGAAGCTATCAATGAGCTGGATGGACCGGCAGCGGCAGCCCCTTACCTGAAAATGATCCGCGACAGGGCCTTCCCGAACAATCCGGCCAAAGTTACCACATTTATGGCCACAGCAACTGCCTCAAAAGCTGCGTTTTTTGATGCTATTGTCAATGAAAGGGCGCTGGAGTTTACCGGCGAGATGCTAAGGAAAGCTGATCTGATCCGCTGGAACCTTTTGGCTGCCAAGCTGGCCGAAGTAAAAGAAAAGCTGAGGTTGCTGGAAACCAGACAGGGAAAATATGCGGCTTTACCCACTAAAATTTATTACAAAACAGCTGCCGATGGGGAGACTGTTGACATTTACGGATTAAACTTTGGTGATACAGATGCCCAGGGACTGGCGTTAGGCTATACTTCCAATAAGACCTGGACCATGGCCTCAACAGGGGATGCAGTAAGCTATTGGGATGCCCTGTACAGGAATGATCCCAATAAGCAACAGTTCTGGCCAATATGGCTGTATTTTATTGAGACATCCAATAAAATGTTAAATAACGATAACCTGAAATAACAAATTCATACGGATATGAATATCAGCAATATTAAAATTAGTTTTGTCCTGCTTATGGCCCTGGCCTGTTTTTCGGGCTGTAAAAAGGATGAGCTGACCGAGATCACTACGCTAAAAGTAGACCGCGCATTTTCGCCTACAGGACTGGATGCGCGGGTAGTAAACCAAACCGGCCTGCGGCTGGACTGGAAAGCAGTAAACAACGCAAGCTCCTATACTATTGAGATTTTTGAAAATACAGATTTTTCTGGTACCTCTTTCAAATCTGTAAGCAATGTGACGTTCGACAAATTGCCTTATACCATTACCGGTCTGGGGGGTGCCACACAATATGCCGTAAGGGTAAAGGCCGTCGGCGATGGCGTAGCCGATTCGAAATGGGTAACTGCAACTTTTACAACCGATGCAGAGCAGATCTTCCAGGCTGTAGACCCAGCCAAATTAACAGCAAACGCGGTGATCCTGAACTGGCCCGCAGGTGAAACAGCGACCAGCATTATCGTTTCACCGGGTAACATTACCCATGCCGTTACACCAGCTGAAATTACAGCAGGCAGTGCTACCATTGCCGGACTTACCGGTGAGACGTTATATACCGCCAAGCTCATGAACGGTACCAAAGTAAGAGGTACCATTACCTTTACCACTTTGCTGGACCTGGGCGGGGCCACAGCGGTTTCGCCTTCGGATGACCTGGCGGCCCTGATCACCAATGCAAAGGCCGGTGATGTTTTTGCCCTCCTTCCGGGAACTTATAACATTAATGCAGACATTAGCCTTAACAAATCGATTTCGATCAAAGGGGCCAAACCTGCCGATAAACCTGTGGTCAATGGTTTGATCCTTAGGGTAAAGGGCAATGCGGGACTGACACTCAAAGACCTTGTACTGGATGGAACAACTGCGCTGAACGGCAACCAGGCCATCATTTACGATGAGGCTTCAGACAATGCTTATGGTAACCTTTCTGTTGAAAGTTGTGTGATCAGAAAATATGTAAAAGGATTGGTGTATGTGAACCTGAAGGCCCTGATCGAATCTGTAACATTTAAAGGCAATGTGATCAACGGCATAGAGTGCAATGGCGGTGATTTCATAGATTTCCGGAGTGGCCTGGCCAAGACACTTACCTTCCAGAACAATACTGTATACAATTCGGCCCTGGCAAGGGACCTATTCAGGATGGATCCTGCGGGCTCGACCAATTTTCCAAGCATTACTTCAGTAATCACTATAGCAAACAATACATTTAATGCCATTTGCAATGGGGCCAGTAACCGGATATTGTATGTACGCCTGACCCGACATGAGATTTACTTCAGCAAAAATATTGTGGCCAATTCGGGTGGGATACTTACCAACCAGACAGCTACCAATATTGTGACTGCCAATTTTGTGGGCAATAATTATTTCAATGCGCCAAATTATACAGCTGGAACAGGCACTGTCAAAAATGATACAGGTAGCTTTACCCAACTGAACCCTGGCTTTGTGGCCCCTGCAGATGGGAATTTTACACTGACCAACGGTGACCTGAAACTGAATGGGATAGGTGACCCAAGATGGAGATAGATTTTGTGAATGGATGAAAAATAAACAAAACTACCTGATTGTGCTCTCATTTTTGGTTACCTTTGCAGTGCTGGCTTTCAGGTTTGGGGACGAAAAGAAGATCAGGGTATACCTGGTCGGCGATTCGACCATGTCTATAAAACCCAGTTCCAAATATCCGGAAACGGGATGGGGAATGCCTTTTACCTATTTTTTTGACCAATCGGTAGTGGTCGAGAACCGTGCCCAGAATGGGCGCAGTACGCGGTCTTTTATAAACGAAGGGCGCTGGAAAGCGGTAAAGGACAGTTTAAGGCGAGGTGATTATGTGCTGATACAGTTTGGCCATAACGATGAAGTAAAAACAAAACCTACCTATACTACTGAAGCAGAGTTTAAAGCGAACCTGCTTCAGTATGTAAATGAAACTTTAGAGGCCCATTCTACCCCTATTTTGCTTACCCCGGTGGCCAGACGCAGTTTTGATACAACTGGAAAGGTACAGGAAACTCATGAACGTTACTCGCAGATTGTGAGGGACGTAGCCCGGAAAAAGGGAATAGCGCTGATTGATCTGGATAAAAAAAGTATGGCCCTGCTGCAGCAGTTTGGCGTTGAAAATTCTAAATTGCTTTTCAATAAACTGGAACCCGGACAAAACCCCAACTATCCGGCGGGGATTGATGACAATACCCATTTTAATGAGCTGGGGGCCAGAAGAATAGCAGAACTGGTTTTGCAGGAGATCAGAAGACTGGAACCTGAACTGGCCGGAAAGATTGTTAAACCGTAGTAAAGCATTTAATGAACAGCAACCGTCATTTATTTTTCATTGCGATCTTGTGTCTTATCGTTTATGGTACTTTTGCACAGCAGCCTGTAACAGAAAGGTATGTATCAAAGGTATGGCGGGCCGATCTTGGGAACGGTACCTACAAAAACCCGGTACTGAACGCAGATTACTCCGATCCTGATGCCGTTCGTGTTGGTGATGATTTTTACATGGTCGCTTCCAGTTTTGATGCTGTTCCCGGGCTTCCAGTACTGCATTCCAAAGACCTGGTGAACTGGCAGCTTATTGGACATGCGCTGAAACGACAGCCTCCTTTTGACCATTTTTCAAAAACGCAGCATGGCAATGGGGTTTGGGCACCTGCTATCCGCTACCACAATAAAACTTATTACATCTATTATCCGGACCCCGATTTCGGTATTTACCTCACAAAGGCCAAACATCCGGCCGGGCCATGGTCGGAGCCAGAACTGGTAGAAGCAGGAAAGGGCCTGATTGATCCCTGCCCTTTATGGGACGATGATGGCCGTAATTACCTCATTTACGCTTATGCGGGTAGTCGTGCCGGGATAAAAAGTGTGCTGGCTGTAAAACTGCTGAACCCTGAAGGCACAAAAACACTGGATGAGGGCGTACTGGTTTATGATGGCCATGAAACCGATCCGACTGTAGAGGGGCCAAAATTCTATAAACGGAATGGCTTTTACTACATTTTTGCCCCGGCAGGTGGGGTGGCCACAGGCTGGCAATTGGTCTTGCGCTCAAAGCACATCTATGGGCCCTACGAGCGAAAAGTGGTGATGGACCAGGGCAGTGGCCCAGTAAACGGGCCGCACCAGGGGGCATGGGTAAATACCCAGACAGGCGAAGACTGGTTCCTGCATTTTCAGGACAAGGGTGTTTATGGCCGTGTAGTGCATCTTCAGCCCATGAAGTGGATAAACGACTGGCCGGTTATCGGTCTCGATAAAGATGGCGATGGCAAAGGTGAGCCTGTACTGGTATACCGTAAGCCAAATGCAGGTAAGCAGTACGCGCCTTGTTCTCCTGCCGAAAGCGACGAATTTAATGGCCCTACCCTGGGCCTGCAATGGCAATGGCAGGCAAACCCTAAGCCTGTATGGGCTTTTATGCATGCGCAGAAAGGGGTATTGAGGTTGTATTCGGACCAGCTGCCTGAAGGTGCCAGGAATTACTGGGAACTGCCCAATATCCTGATGCAGAAGTTTCCTGCGGATGAATTTATGGCGACTGTAAAGCTCACATTTTCACCCAATGAAAAGATAGAAAATGAGAAAGCGGGCCTGATTGTTATGGGACAAAGCTATGCCAGCTTGGCCATTAAACGGAAGAAGGAAGGGAATTTCCTGGTTTATACGGTATGTGAAGCTGCTGCTAAAGGAAGGCCCGAAACTGAAAACGCCCTGACAAAATTAAAGGCGGCACAACTTTTTCTAAGGCTAAGCGTGAGAAAGAATGGCATTTGCAATTTCTTTTATAGCCTTGACGGCATGAAATTTGAACCTGCAGGAGATACTTTTCAGGCAGAGCCCGGACAATGGATCGGCGCTAAAATGGGACTTTTCTGCAGCAGGGAAACCAAAATAAACGATTCGGGCTATGCAGACTTCGACTGGTTCCGTGTTGAACCAATTCACTAAAACCTACGTAAAAATGAAGATGAAATTTCTGATTTTGCTTTTTCTTATCGGTACCAGCGGGGTATCAATGGCACAGGTTGCAGCTTTTCCCAAAGAGATAACCGTTGCTGCCGATGGAAGTGGTGATTTTAAATGCATCCAGGAGGCGATCAATTCGGTGAGGGACCTGGGGCAGGAGCGGATAAGGATTTATATCAGAAAAGGTACTTATCCCGAAAAACTGGTCATTCCGTCATGGAAAACCAATATTTCCCTGGTAGGGGAAGACAGGGACCTGACCGTCATCAGCAATGCCGATTTTTCTGGTAAGCCGTATCCCGGGGGTAGGGACGAGACCGGTAGGGACAAGTTTGGAACTTTCAATTCCTATACTGTACTGGTACAGGGAAATGACGTGGTTTTGGAAAACCTGACCATTGCCAACACCGCTGGACCGGTAGGACAAGCCGTTGCTTTGCATGCAGAGGGTGATCGTTTTGTGGCAAAGAACTGTAAAATGCTGGGGTATCAGGATACGCTGTATGCCACCAAAGCGCAAAGCAGGCAATTTTATCTGAATTGTTATATTGAAGGTACAACAGATTTTATTTTCGGGCAGGCCACAGCATTTTTTCTGCATTGTACCATTCACAGCCTGAGCAGTTCCTACATTACTGCCGCTTCAACAACAGCCAACCAGAAATATGGTTTTGTATTTCAGGATTGCAGGCTGACGGCCGCAGAAAAAGCAACCAAGGTTTACCTGGGCAGGCCCTGGAGGCCCTATGCCAAAACAGTGTTCCTGAATTGCGACCTAGGCGGGCACATCACTGCCGAGGGATGGAACCCCTGGAAAGGTGACGCCATGTTTCCCGATAAGGAAAAAACAGCATACTATGCCGAGTTTGGAAACAGGGGCGAGGGGGCCGGCACGAAATCACGTGTGGCCTGGTCGCACCGGCTTACTGCCAGCCAGGCAAAATTATATACTCTAAAAAATGTACTCGGTGGCCAGGATAACTGGAAGCCATTAAATTGATGATGATGACGCATAAAACCTTATTTCAACACTTAAGCACCCTTGTTTTTGTATGTACAACCGTATTCTTTAACGCAAATGGTCAGTCGCCGGCCAGGGTATGGACCAAAACTGCACAGCCTTTAACTGAAATGGCGGCAGTGCGGAAGCTGATCAAAGCCCCGGTTTTCCCAAAAAGGGATTTTCCGGTTACAAAATACGGGGCCATAGGCGATGGGAAAACCCTGAACACTGAGGCCTTTAAAAAAGCGATTGCCGCCTGTGCCAAAAGTGGCGGCGGCAGGGTTCTGGTGCCGCTTGGTAACTTTTTAACCGGTGCCGTCCATCTTAAAAGCAACGTGAACCTACACCTGGCCGACAGTGCAAAAATTACCTTCAGTGCAAACCCTACGCATTATCCTATTGTGTTCGGGCGTTGGGAGGGAATGGAACTGATGAACTACTCTGCGCTCATCTATGCTTACGGACAAAACAACATTGCTATTACAGGTAAAGGTATCCTTGATGGTGGTGCAAACTATGATAACTGGTATTCCTGGAATGCAGTACGACCTTCCAAACAAACCGGGGCCAGGGCCCGCCTGCAGGAAATGAACTGGAAGGAAACAGCACCTAAAAAGCGGATTTTTGGTGATGGGGATTTTTTACGTCCCAATTTCATACAACTTTATAGCTGCAATAACATCCGTATAGCAGATGTTAAAATGATCAATTCGCCCATGTGGAACGTGAACCCGGTATTGTGCGAAAATGTAACTGTAGAAAACCTGAGGATCACTTCGCACGGCCCCAACACAGATGGCGTTGATCCTGAGTCCTGCAAAAATGTGCTGATCCGGAATTGTTATTTTGATACCGGAGACGATTGTATTGCCATCAAATCCGGCAGGGACCATGATGGAAGGCGCATTGCAAAACCTGCAGAAAACCATATCATTGAAGGCTGCGAAATGAAGGACGGTCATGGTGGTGTGGTGATCGGCAGCGAGATATCAGGAGGGGCCAGGAATATCTTTGCCGTTAACTGTATTATGGATAGTCCAAACCTGGACAGGGTGCTGAGACTGAAAACCAGTTCGAGCAGGGGTGGCATTATAGAAAATGTTTTCATGAAAGACATCAGGGTAGGTGCCTATCGCGATGCTGCGGTAACCTGTAACATGTTTTACGAACAAGCAGGCAAATTTATGCCGATAATCAGGAACATCTGGGTAGAAAACCTGGATGTGGAAAAAGGCGGCGATTATGGCCTTTTTATCCATGCCTATCAGGAATCGCCGGTAGAAAACCTGAGAATGGTAAACTGTAACATACGGGGAGTAAAAACACCGGTAAAAGCAGACCACGTTAAACAGCTTAAACTGGAGAACGTTAGCATTAACGGCAGTTTGGTTAAAGGTTTATTTCCTGATAAATAATTCTGTGTCTATTACCCGGTGTTCGAAGTCTGTTACTGGGTATTTGCTTTCAATCAGCTGTAGCAGCATTTCTGTGGCTTTTTCGCCCATTTCAAAAGCGGGCTGCCTTACGGAACTGATGGGATATCCGAAAAGGTCCAGTACATCTGAATTGCTGAAACCTGCAACGGCGATTTGATCGGGAACACTGATGTTCAGTTTTTTAAGTACCTCCAGGCAACCGATAGAAAGGCGGTCGCCGGCAATAAATATCGCATCGGGTTTATCCTTCAGCGCCATCAATTCCTTAACTGCCTGTTCTGTTTCTTCGGGGAACATGCCCCCATGTATACAGTGTTTAACGTATTCTTTACGCCATGGAATACCATGCTGATCCAATGCTAAAGCATAGCCCCGCAGGCGTTCAATGCTGATAGACAGCTGCGGGGAACTGGTCAGGTGAGCAATTTTCCTGTGGCCCGACCGGATCAGCAGGGCTGTGGCATCGAATGCACCCTGTTCATTGTTGGCAGTTATTTTATGGGTTTCGATATCGCCGGGTACACGGTCAAAGAATACCATGGGCAAGCCCTGATTATGCAGGTGTTTTAAATGGGAGGTGTCTTCTGTTTCGGCAGATAAGGAAACCAGCAGGCCATCTACGGAACGCGAGGCCAGGTGCTGTACGTTTATCTTTTCACGGGCATAGGATTCATGAGTTTGTGTAATGATAACGTGATACCCTTTATCGTACGCAATAGATTCTATGCCGCTAATGGCCTGCGAAAAGTAATGGTTGGCCACTTCGCTGACCACCACACCAATAGATTTGCTGCGCCTTTCTTTCAGGCTCAAAGCATTGGGATTGGGCTGGTAGTTTATTTTTTCGGCATATTCCAATACCAGTTTCTTTGTTTTTGCACTGATCTCGTAAGTATCCCTTAAGGCCCTTGAAACCGTTGAAGTGGAAAGGCCCAGGGCCCTGGCGATGTCTTTTAAGGTGGGTGGTTCAAACATAAGCTTGCTGGATCGGATGCCGCTTTCTTTATTATACAATAATAGCAGATATTTCTCATTGCCGGCAACGATTGCACAGTTATTTTAAGCCTTTTTGTTCCAATCTTATCTAAAACTATGTAGACTTGTTTTGATAATCCTATCAGGTTTAATTTTTTATTTCAGGCATGAACAAAGCTGTAGCCATTATATTGAGCGTTCCGTTATTTCTCTTATCAGGTTATACCCAGGCACAACAAAAAGGGGTAAAAAAGCCCTACTCTTTTGATAACCTCCCCGTGGTAGCGAAGACCGCATTTAAAAAGGATACGATCAGCATCTTGAAATACGGTGCAAAGAACGATGGGAGAAGCCTGAATACCCTGAGCATTAACCAGGCCATTGTGGCGTGCAGCAAAAAGGGTGGCGGTGTGGTGGTTATCCCTGAAGGTTTCTGGATTACAGGGCCTGTTGAATTGAAAAGCAACGTGAACCTGCATCTTAAAAAGAATGCTTTGCTGCAGTTTACAAGTGATTTTGACCAGTACCCCCTTGTAGAAGGTAATTGGGAGGGGCTGCCGCAGATGCGGAACCAATCGCCAATATGGGCCAATAACCAGGAAAATATAGCCATAACAGGTTATGGCATTATTGATGGTGCAGGTGAGGCCTGGCGGATGGTGAAGAAAGAAAAATTAACCGAAAGCCAATGGAAAAAGCTGATCGCTTCGGGTGGGGTAGTTGCAGCGGACAAAAAGAGCTGGTATCCTTCGGAGCAGTCCTATAAAGCCTCTAAAATGAAGCATCCGGGATTGATCTCCAATGAAAAGGATGCAGCTTATTATGCCTCGATCAAAGATTTTCTGAGACCCAATATGGTGGTACTGAACCGTTGTAAGCGTATATTGCTGGAAGGTGTTACTTTCCAGAATTCGCCCGCCTGGAACCTGCACCCCCTGATGTCGGAAGATCTTGTACTGAGGAATGTACATGTGAAAAATCCCTGGTATGCACAAAACGGGGACGGGATAGACATAGAGTCCTGTAAAAATGTTTTGATAGAAGACAGTACGTTCGACGTAGGCGATGATGGCATCTGCATTAAATCCGGTCGTGATGAGGCCGGCCGTAAGCGTGGCTTACCTACAGAAAATGTAATTGTCCGGAACAGCACCGTATATCATGCCCATGGCGGCTTTGTAATAGGCAGCGAAATGTCTGGCGGGGCAAGGAACATCTTTGTGTCCGACTGTACCTTCATCGGCACCGATATTGGCCTGCGTTTCAAAACTGCAAGAGGACGTGGTGGCGTCGTAGAAAACATCCATGCAAGGAACATCAACATGAAAGACATTCCGGGCGAAGCCATTCTTTTTGATATGTATTATGCGGCGGTAGATCCCGTACCGCTGACAGGTGAAAAAAGAGATGCACCAAAGGTAGAACTGCTGCCGGTTACAGCAGCCACACCTGTGTTCAGAAAGTTCTACATCAACAACGTGGTATGCGATGGTGCTGCCAAGGCAGTCTTTATAAGGGGGCTACCCGAAATGAACATCAGTGATATTTACCTGGACAATTTAACTATAAAGGCCAAAGAAGGCTTGGATATACAGGAAGCAAAAAATATCCGCTTGTCAGACATCCGCCTGGATGTAGACAATGCCAGTCCACTTGTCAGTATTATGAACGGCAATGCCATAAAACTGGAGCGATTAATGTATACCAATGCCGGTCTGTTGCTGGATATAAATGGCAACAGGAACAGCAGCATCAGTTTGTCGGGCACGGATACAACCAAAGCCAAAACTCCTGTTGAATTCGGAGCAGGTGTTGCAAGTTCTGTTTTAAGTATCGAAAAATAACATCAATTAAACTATTGTATATGAAATTATTTGTTCTGATTTGTTTCTTTTACCTGGGCCTGGGGCCTGTAAAGCTGCATGCACAAACTTTGGAAACCGATGCAGTAGCCGAAAATATGTTAGTTTACCAGCGCAGTATAGGTGGCTGGCCCAAGGCGGTAGGCAAAGTTGTGGTAGATTACAATAAACAGCTTTCTGAAACGGAAAAGAAAACCATAAAGGCCGATTCCCTGCACAATGATGCAACCATAGACAATAAGGCCACGAGTAAGGAGATCAGGTACCTGGTCTCTGCAGCCAAAAACAAACACAACCCGAGGTATCTGGCAGCTGCCCAAAAAGGGGTAGATTACCTGCTGCTGTCGCAGTACGAAAACGGAGGCTGGTCGCAATACTACCCTGACCACAGCCTATACAGGGGCGAGATCACCTATAACGACAATGCAATGATCAATGTGCTGAACATTTTGCAGGACATTGTGGAAGGTAAAAATGACTTTGATCAGTTAAACGCTACCTATCAGTCCAAAGCTGCAGCTGCGGTTCAGAAGGGGATAGACTGTATCCTGAATACCCAGGTGGTAGTAAACGGAACGCCTACCGTATGGTGTGCACAATACGATGAAAAAACGCTGAAACCCGCTAAGGCCAGGTCTTTCGAACTGATCTCACTGAGTGGTGCGGAATCTGTGGGCATTACCGAATTCCTGATGCGCATAAAAAAGCCTTCGCCTGCCATTGTAAATGCAGTGAAAAATGCGGTAAACTGGTTTGAGAAATCTAAAATAGAGGGTTATGATTTTGTTTTTGTTGAGGCAAAGGGTACGGCGCTGGGTAAAGACCGTGTGCTGGTCAAAAAACCGGGATCGGTACTTTGGGCGCGTTTTTATGATATAGGTACAAATGAGCCTTTTTTTTGTGGCCGCGATAGTGTAAAAAGAAAGACCGTTGCTGAAATTGAACAGGAAAGACGCATAGGCTATGCCTGGTACGGCACCTGGGCCGAACCTTTACTGCAAAAAAAATACCCTGCCTGGCTTAAGAAAAATTAATGCGCTCACGCAAACGTTACCGATAACGTTTGCGTAAATAATTACCCTGAAACAGGGTTTTTAACTAGTAATAATTGCGTAGAATTGTTTTACGACCTTATATATAAGAAGATGACTTTATCAAAAAATGCTTTGGCCGGCCTGGAACCTGCTGATCTCGACCTTCCAAAAGAAGGGCTGTTTGACCTCCCCGAAAAAGTGCTGCAATTTGGAACAGGCGTGCTGTTGCGCGGATTGCCGGATTACTTTGTAGACAAAGCCAACAAAAAGGGATTGTTTAACGGCAGGGTAGTGGTGGTAAAATCCACCAGCAAAGGCGGCACTGCAGAATTTGATGAACAGGATAGTTTATATACCATATGCGTACGGGGAATTGAGAACGGGCAACCTGTTGAGGAAAATATCATCTCCTCGGCCATCAGCCGTGTGCTCACAGCCGATCAGCAATGGGAAGAGATATTGGCTGTTGCGACATCGCCTTTATTAAAGGTCATCGTTTCCAATACCACGGAAGTGGGGATTCAGTTGCTTGAAGAAAGGATCCACGAGAAAGTGCCAGCATCATTTCCTGCAAAATTGTTGGCGGTGTTATATGCCCGCTATAAAGCACTTGGCGAGAGCGAGGACAGTGAACTGGTTGTAATTGCAACCGAGCTGATATCGGATAACGGTAAAAAACTGGAAGCCATTGTGCGCCAGCTTGCTACATTTAATCAGCTGGATGAGGCATTTGTAAAATGGCTGGATGCAAATATCCATTTCTGCAATTCGTTGGTAGACCGCATTGTGCCTGGTAAGCCTGATGATGCTGCACTCGAAAAGCTGGAAGCAGAGCTGGGCTATAAAGACCAGCTGCTCATCATGGCAGAACCCTATCGTTTATGGGCCATTGAAGGCGATCAAAATATTACTGAACTTTTAGGCCTGGAAGCAGCAGATCATGGCATTATTGTTAGGCGCGATATTGAGATATTTAAAGAATTAAAAGTGCGTTTGCTGAATGGTTCGCATACGCTCACATCAGGGATTGCTTACCTGTTGGGCATCGATACGGTTACCAAAGCCATGAACGATAAGGCAACGCGGAACTATGTGAATGAACTGATGATGCAGGAGATTGTGGGGGCTATCCCTTACGATGTACCGGAACAAGAAGCGGTAACTTTCGCTAATACTGTGATAGATCGCTTTGCTAATCCCAGTATTCAACACCTCTGGATCAACATTACTTTTCAGTATACCATGAAAATGAAGATCAGAATATTGCCTGTACTGCTCAACTATTACAAACTGTACAATAGGGTGCCTTCGCATATAGCCTTTGGCTTTGCTGCATTTTTGCTGTTCATGAGATCTGATAAACAAGATGGTAACCAATATTTTGGGAACTACAATGGTCATGTCTATGCAATAACCGATGATGAGGCAGCCTATTTTTATAATGCAGCAAAGCAAAGCGGCCCGGATTATGTAAATTTAGTATTGGCCGACCATAAGGTATGGGGTACAGACCTATCTGCTTTAAGCGGGTTTAATGAAACGGTACAAGAGAATTACAACAACATATTGAAATATGGCATGCCTGAGGCGTTAGCCAGGCTACAAGAAACAATACAAATATCAAAATGAAACAACGAATATTAAAGGTTCATCCAAAAGATAATGTGCTGGTTGCACTTTCGGACCTTGCAAAAGGTGAGGAGGTGATTTATGAAGGGGAATCTTATTTACTGACAGATAATGTACCGGCCAAACATAAGTTTACGACTACCGACCTGGCCGCCGGAGATAAAGTAGTCATGTATGGTGTTCTGGTAGGTAAGGCCCAGATGGACATTCCGGTAGGTTCCATCCTCACTACAAGTAATATCAAACACGCAACGACAGAATTTAATACAACGGATGCGCATGTTGACTGGCAGAAACCTGATGTCGACGCCTGGAAAGATAAAACTTTTCTGGGCTTTCACCGTAGCGACGGGCAAGTAGGAACAGCCAATTACTGGTTGGTGATTCCAATGGTTTTTTGTGAGAACAGGAACCTGGAAGTACTACAGGAAGCCTTGATGAATAACCTGGGCTATGGAAGAAATGAAACTTACCAGCAGCAGGCCAAAGAACTGATGGCCCTTTATGAAAAAGGAGCCGGTGTAAGTGAAATCCTGAATGCGCAGCTTACCTATTCGGAGCAAACCCAAAAACAGAATCGCATGTTCCCCAATGTAGACGGGATCAAGTTTTTAACGCATACAGGTGGCTGTGGTGGTACCCGTCAGGATTCAGAAACCTTGTGCGGATTACTGGCCGGATACATTACCCATCCCAATGTAGCAGGAGCAACAGTGCTGAGCCTGGGTTGCCAGAATGCTCAGGTAAGTATCCTTAAGGAAGAAATAGAGAAGAGAAGCAGAAATTTTGATAAACCTATATATATACTGGATCAGCAAACTATAGGTAAAGAGTCGGAGTTGCTAAGCCAGGCCATAAAGCAGACTTTCGCCGGATTGATCCAGGCCAATGCGAATGAGAGAAAGCCAGCACCGCTAAGTAAATTATGTATAGGTTTGGAATGTGGTGGCTCCGATGGTTTTTCAGGTATTTCTGCCAATCCGGCAATTGGTTACGCGTCAGATCTGCTGGTTGCACTGGGGGGATCGGTAATCCTTGCTGAATTCCCGGAACTTTGCGGGGTAGAACAGAACCTGAGCGACCGATGTGTAGATAAGGAAGATGCTGAGCGCTTTGAATACCTGATGAAAACCTATAGCAAAAGAGCTACGGAAGCAGGTTCTGGATTTGATATGAACCCTTCACCAGGCAACATTAAGGATGGCCTGATCACAGATGCCATTAAATCGGCCGGAGCCGCCAAAAAAGGGGGAACCTCTCCGGTAGTTGCAGTATTGGATTATCCTGAAAAAGTATTTAAACCCGGACTAAACCTGTTGTGCACGCCTGGAAACGATGTGGAATCTACCACAGCGGAAGTGGGCTCGGGCGCAAACGTGGTGCTTTTTACAACCGGACTGGGTACACCAACCGGAAATCCTATTGCACCCGTGGTCAAAATATCAAGCAATACCAAATTGTTTAACAAAATGAGTGATATTATCGATCTGGATACCGGGCCGATTATTGAAGGTGAGGAAACCATAGAGCAGGCTGGGAGCAGAATTTTAAACTATGTGATTGACGTAGCCAGCGGAGTAACCACGGTAAGTGCTGTGCGCCATGTTCAAGACGACTTTATTCCATGGAAGAGAGGGGTTTCGTTATAAGAGACCTGAAAAATATTGAATGAAGAGCATAATACCTTATATAACTAATGTATGAAGAAATTTTTAGACGAGAATTTTTTATTGGAAAGCAAAACAGCTCAGTCGCTGTACCATGATTTTGCCAAACAGATGCCGGTGATAGATTATCATAACCATTTGATCCCTGAACAAATGGCAAATGACATCAATTTTGAGAATATTACCCAGGCCTGGCTTTATGGCGACCATTATAAGTGGCGTGCCATGCGTGCCAACGGTATAGATGAATATTATATTACAGGCGGAGCGTCTGATCTCGAAAAGTTCAAGAAATGGGCCGAAACTGTTCCTTATACTTTGAGGAATCCCTTATACCACTGGACCCATCTGGAACTGCAAAGGTATTTTGATGTATACGATGTCTTGTCGCCCGCCAACGCCGAGCGCATTTACAATGAATGTACGGCCAAACTTCAGACACCAGAATATTCTGTGCTGAACCTGCTGCGCAAAATGAATGTGAAAACATTGTGTACTACAGATGATCCACTGGATAACCTGGAATTTCATCAGAAACTTAAAAACGATGAGGTAGACATTAAAATTTTCCCCGCTTTCAGACCTGATAAAGCTATGAATGCAGATGATATTTCCGGTTTGAATGCTTATATCAATAAGCTTGCAGGGTTGTCGGGCTCAAGGATCAATAACCTGGACGACTATCTCGCTGCTTTAAAGGCCCGCCATGATTATTTTGCAGCCAATGGCTGTACGGTTTCGGATCACGGACTGGAACAGATCTATGCTGAAGACTATACCCTTGAAGAAGTAAAGGTCATCTTTGTAAAGATCCGGAGCAATACCGCCTTGACCTTAGAAGAAGTACTGAAGTTTAAATCGGCGATGCTGTTTGAATTTGCACTTTGGGACCACGAAAAGGGTTGGGTGCAGCAATACCATCTGGGTGCTTTAAGAAATAACAACGACAGACTGCTGACTCAGCTGGGACCGGATACCGGGTTTGATTCGATTGGTGATTTTAGTCAGGCCAAACAATTGTCACGTTTTCTGAATAATCTGGACGGTCAGAACCGATTGGCAAAAACCATATTGTATAACCTTAACCCTGCCGACAATGAATTAATGGCTACCATGATTGGTAACTATAATGACGGAACGGTTGCCGGTAAAGTGCAATGGGGTTCGGGCTGGTGGTTCCTCGATCAAAAGGACGGAATGATTAAACAGATCAATACGCTTTCTAATATGGGACTTTTGAGCCGTTTTGTAGGGATGCTTACCGATTCCAGGAGTTTTCTTTCTTATCCGCGCCATGAATATTTCAGAAGGATCTTGTGCAACCTGTTTGGAGAAGATGTAGAAAAGGGTGAATTACCAGACGACAGGGAATGGCTTGGAAAAGTCATCCAGGATATTTGCTACAATAACGCGAAGGCGTATTTTAAGTTTTAGAACTTGGTGTAAACTTACTTTTTATTAATTTTAGATTGGCCCATGAGACGTGAAAGTTTTATGGTTTTTTTTGTGTGGTATCCGGAGGCTCTATATGCTTTAGCTAGATTTTGCCTGTTCACATTTTTCTGGGCTGCTTTGCCGCCATCCACAAAAGGGTACTTTTTTGTGAAGAAAGTTAGTGGAATGTGTATATGAAGTGGGGGCTGGCTGGCTGTTTTTTGCCTTTGCTTTACTGAAATAGACTGGGAACAAATAAGCTGAGGGGTTTGTTTTTGAAGTATTTCAATTTTTTCTTCTTGTTATTTAGTGAGTTAAGTTTTTTATTAAGAAAAGGTATTGTGAATAGTTTGCGGGGGATGATTTTTTTTCTACTTTTGCAACCCGCTTCGGAGGAAGTGAAACGGTGAGGTTGATTAGAGAAGGTTGATTTGAGGAGATGAAGAAGTAGATTGCTTTGGTTATTGTATTTCTTATTGTTGAGCTGAGAGGCATTGAAAACAGGGAGAAAAAAAAGTTTAAAAAAA
>NZ_FWXT01000007.1 GCF_900176535.1 Pedobacter africanus
ACGGCTTACAGGGGTGGTAACCGTTGAACTGTTGTTGGCCGTGTTAGGGTCTGCAGAACCAGCTGGGCCTGTAACAGATGCAGTATTGGAAATACTGCCGGTAGCCGTTGCGGAAAGTGTTCCTGTAATGGTTAAGCTTGCACTCTGGCCAGTGCCCAGGTTAAGCCCCGTCCAGTTCCCGTTTGAACTGGTAAAACTACCTTTGGTGGCTGCGTAAACAGCACCGGTAAAACCTGCAGGCAATGCATCTGTTATGGTAATGTTGTCTGTTGGGAGCAGCGAGCTGGAGCCGTTGTTGGTTACTGTAATGGTATAAACCAAAGGCTGCCCTGCTACGGCTGCAGATGCGGTTTTGCTCAGGCCCAGGTCCATTACCCTGCCAATAGTGGAAACTACAGTTGAAGAATTGTTGGTATTTACAGGGTCGCTGGTATCGGCCGGGCCGTTAACCACCGCCGTATTGGATAAGCTACCGCTGGCAGTTGCCGCAACCGTTCCGCTGATGCTCAGGCTTACACTCTGACCGCTTGCCAGTGTTAAGCCGGTCCAGTTACCTGTTGTGCTCGAAAAATTACCACTTGAGGCAGTGTAAACCGGGTTTTCAAACCCATTCGGCAATGCATCCGTTACCGTGATATTATCTGCCGCCTGCAAGGTGGCAGGGCCATTATTGGTAAGGCTTATGGTATAGGTAAGCGGCTGCCCCGCTACAGCGGTACCTGCAGTTTTAACAACAGCAAAATCCATTATACGGCTTATCGCAGAAACAACTGTAGCGGTGTTGTTAGCGCTTACCGGATCTGCGGTACCTGTAGGGCCTGTAAGAGATGCAGTATTGGAAATACTGCCTGTAGCCGTTGCAGCAAGTGTTCCGCTAATGCTCAGTGCGGCACTTTGCCCGGCAGCCAAAGTTAAACCTGTCCAGTTTCCGTTTGCACTGGTATATGTGCCGCTTCCGGCAGTGTAAACTGCGGAGGTAAATCCGGCAGGCAAAGCATCAGTTAGGGTAATCACATCAGCCGGGTTAAGATTGCTTGGCCCGTTATTGGTTACGGTAAGGGTATAGGTTAGTGGCTGTCCTGCTGCTGCCGTGCCTGCAGTTTTAACAAGCCCCATATCCAGCACCCGTTGCGGAACCACAGTTGTTAGCGTAACGGTATTGTTTGCAGCCACCGGGTCGTTCTCTGCCCCTGCAATTACTGCTGTATTCTGATAATCGGCAGCCGTTTTGTTTGCCGTCACTTCTGCTTTTAATTCCAGGCTCTGGGCAGCATTCAAGCCCAGTGTACCAATAGTCCATTCGCCCGTAGCCGGATTAAAGGTACCTGCTGAAGGCGTTGCCGCAACAAAAGCGTAGCCCGCTCTGAGCACATCTGTAACCTTAACTGCGGTTGCTGTGCTGGGACCATTATTTAATGCGGTTACCGTAAAAGTGACGATATCCCCCACTTTAGGGCTGTTGCTGTTTACATTCTTGCTGATTTGCAGATCTGCAACAGCATTATAGGTTAAAACTACCTCATCGGCAGAGGCATTGCATATTCCGTTTGCTATACTCCATACCAAAGTAACACTGGTATTTGGGGCAATCGTAACCGTTGTGCCGGGGCTGCCCGGATTGGCTATACTGGCAGTGCCGGTACCGGCCTTCACCGTCCAGGTACCCGTTCCTATGGAAGGTGCATTTCCCTGCAAGGTAAATACACCCGAATTGTATTGAGTTTGATCCGGACCTGCATTGGCGGGTGTTGGGGGTTGTGTAACGGTAATGGTGACTATATTAGAAGGCGCCGACGAGCAGCCTGACTCGTTCAAGGCTGTTCTCCTGAACTGTGTTGTGGCAGTTAAAGTTCCCGGGCTGTAACTGGCCCCTGTTGCCTGTGCTATGGTGTTCCAGGTAGTACCATCCTGCGAGCTTTCCCACCTGTAACTGATTGTTCCTGATCCTGTGCCGGCACTAACAGAATTAAGCGTAGCGGCGGCAGTATTGGCACAAACGGTTTGATCGGCTCCGATGGAACCAGGTGTTAATACAGACTGAACCGTAACATCTATGTTAAAGGAAGTTCCGCTGCAGCCATTTAAGATTGGTGTAACCGTATAACGAACTACTCCGGCACCGCTGCCTGTGTTTGTGAGCCGCTGGCTTATGGGGGCGGCAACTGGAGTGGTCTGGCTGCTGAAGCCAGATACCGCAGCACCAGACAATTGCGCGGCAGTCCAGGTATATTGTATGCCGCTTACACTGGCCGTTGGGCTTACGCTAAATACAGAACCCGAACAAATAGCAGCCGGGTTGCTTGCTGTGGCTGTAATTGTTGGTACCAGTGTAACCGTAACCTTAAAAGATGTTCCTGTACAACCCGAATAGGTAGGTGTAACGGTATAAGTTACCGTTCCTGCCGATGAGCCGGAAATGGAGAGGGCCTGGCTAATGGAGCTTTGGTTACTTGCTGCCGTTCCGCCGGTAATGGTTGAAGGTGATTTTACCGGCGCAGCCCAGGTATAGGTTGTACCTGAAGGGACACCTGCAGGTGCCACCGTAAAAGTTCCTCCGCCCCCGCATAGTGATGTTTCCTGATCGGTAACCACCGGAACCGGGGTAACAGTAATTGTTGCTGCATTAGCATAGGTATTTGTACAGCTTCCGGCAACCACTACCGCCCTGTACATGGTGGTTACCGCAAGGTTGCTGTAGGTTTGTGTTGTACCTGTATTGGCTATGGATTGCCAGCTTACCCCATTGTCAACAGAACTTTCCCACCTGGACACAGTGCTGCCTGCACTTTGGCCCGATAAAGTAAGCGTCCGCACTGTTGCGTCGCCCGCACACACGGTGGTGCTTGAATTTACTGCTCCCGTTGAGGATACGGTAACGGTATGTACAGCCGTTTTGGGACCGCTGCAACCGGCAGCACTTGCAGTGATGGTGGCTGTTCCAGAAAAAAGAGACGACCAGGTTACCTCACCGGTGGCTGAATTGATTACACCAGCACTTGAATTGCTTAAGGTATAGGTTATACCTGTAGTATTTGCAGCGGTAGCTGCATAAGTGATCACTTCCGATCCCTGGCATCGTGAAGATGCCGTACCGGCCGCAAACACAGGTGTACCCACTACGCCCTGCACGGTAATGGTACCGGTAGTAGTAGAATTTGGTGTGCCGCCAACTGTGGTAACGGTATAGGTCTGGGTACCGGCAGTAGCTGCTGTAGGCGTACCGGAAATGGTAAGTTTTTTGGTAGCCGAACTATAACTTGCCGTTACCCCTGCAGGTAAGCCGGTTACCGTTGCCCCTGTTGCCGTGCCTCCAATAGAATAAACAATATTGGTAATGGCATTATTGATACACACCGTTTGCGCATCAGTACCGGAAACATCTACCCCGATAGAAGCAGCAGGGGTTAAAGTCACTGAACTTACATCGTTACTGGTTACATTATCTGTTTGTGTTCCACTTATAGCAGCAGTATTTACATAAGATCCGGTACTCTTCACAATTGCTTTTATAACCAAGCTTACCTCCGCATTACTGCCTAAAGATCCTATAGACCACAAACCTGTTGCAGCATTGTATGAAGTACCCCCAGAGGCCGTTGCAGAAACAAAAGTAAAACCATTGGGCAGCAAATCTGTTGCAGAAACCCCAATGGCATTTCCGATACCAAGATTTTTTGCGGTTAAAGTGAAAGTTACCGTAGCACCCACAGAAGGAGTAAGGTTGTCTACCGTTTTAACAATAGAACGGTCAATATTACAAAGCGCAACCGTAGCAGGGAGTGACTGGGCACTGATGCCGCAATCCAGCTGTGAGGTTACACTATAGCTGCCAGAGGCAGTGGCCACAAGCGTACTTCCTGTTGCACCGGCTATTGCCGCACCATCCAGGTACCATTGATACGGCCCGCTGCTGCCCGCGTCAACGCTTAAAGTTGCCGATGCACAATCTGTCTGGTTTACTGTTGGCTGCAATGCTTTTTCAGGAAAAGGGGATATATAATTAGCCATTGAAAACCCGGCACCAGATTCTATAGCTGCAATGGTAAGCCTTGATGCGCTGGTTAATGTAAATACCGACGGCGCACCGATTAGTACATTAGTAAAATCAATTTCATAAATGCCCGAGCTGCCCAATTGCCGCCTTGCGCCAATACCAGGTATAGTTTCAATGTCTGTGCCGGTGTAATTAATGGTGGCGCTCCCTTTTGTAGTGAGGTATACCTTATCTGTCAGACTTCTGGTAAGGATAAAGCCAAAATAAGGGAGATCTGGTGGTGTGCCCGAACCAACTGCATAACCACGGAATTTATAACTTTCTGCCCTTAATGAGCCCCCGCAACTGGCAATTGGGGCAATGGTGGCTACGTCTACCTCACAACCGTCGGCTGAGCCGGAATAAACCACCACATTTTTGGTGGCCACAATACGGGTAGATGTATACCTGGTAGTACCCACTCCGTTAGGTATCTGTGTAAAACTGCCGCCCGCTACAAGGTTTACAGTACTGGTACTTGCTACAGTTCCGTTTAAATTGAAATTGGTAATGGTTAAGGTGGTATTAGCTTCGGTTGCAATAATTACCGATTGTTCTGCTGTAGTGTTTCCATTACCCCTTATCACCACATATTCAGCCCCTAAGGAAGATATAGGCGGAACCGGGTTGCTCGTACCATCTGCGCAGGCTACCGGGGCATCAAAGCTGGCCCCTGTATTCATTACTGCAGGCCCCGAAGATTCTACCAGCGTACCAATATTGGCCCTGAACAGGTAACTCTGGCCGGCATTCAAGGTTGTAGTTGCTACCCCTCCAATTTTTATGGTGGTATTGTTTCCAATGGCCATAATAGAATAGGTAGGCCTTTCACCTGTTCCGGAGTTCAAGCTCCCATCCCTGTAATATCCTACCCTGAATGTACTTCCGATAGCTGCATCTCCAAAGCTGAATAACGAAGCATTTCCTTTAATATTGGTATCTGTACCTTCGGTGCCCAAAGCATCAGATGCCACGTTTCTCACGTTCACAGATATGGGCCGTGTACCAGTCACAATCATACCTGCAGCATTCAAAACGGTATTCAAAGCATTAATGGCAAGGGTACTGGGCAATGCTGTAAAGCGGTAAACCGCTGGTGTACCAGCCACGGCACTTAGCGTGGCCATTAAGGTACCATCGCTTTTTTGAATGGTAACCGTAACTGCCGAAGTACTGTTGGTGGCCACCACTACCTCATTCGCCTTGCTCCAGTATTGCCATGGGGCCGGTGCAATGTAATGTTTGGTATAAGTTTGCGCATTTAAAGCCATTGCAGACAGCAAAAGTAAAAGAGCGGCTAGAAGAAATTTTATACGAAAAGAATTTATGACATAGTAGAATACAGTCATAGACAGCGAGATTTAGGTAGATGATTATTTTATAGGTAAAATGAAATTAACTATAATTATTTAACAATCAAAAATCTAACGACTGTTTTTTTTGTTCATTTACTATTGAAGGCACCCTTTAAAAAAGTAATATTGTCTACTTTTGAAATAACCATGATACGTATACCATTTCAGGAACTTAAAAAAGAATTTGAGAGGGTTCTTTTGAAACTGTATTTTTCTGCAGCAACAGCAGAAACTTGTGCCGATATATTCGCGTCAAATAGCAGGGACGGTGTGTATTCACACGGTTTGAACAGGTTTCCGGTTTTTGTTAAGCTGGTTAAAAAGGGTCTGGTATTGCCGGATGCCGTTCCTACCTTGCTGGAAAAATTTGCTGCTATTGAACGTTGGGACGGAAATGCAGGCCCTGGTATGGCAAACGCTAAACATTGTATGGGCCGCGCCATTGAATTGGCCAGGGCAAATGGTATTGGCTGTGTAGCCCTTAAAAATACAAATCACTGGATGCGGGGCGGAACCTATGGCTGGCAGGCTGCAGAAGCAGGCTGCATTGGCATCTGCTTTACCAATGCCACAGTAAGTATGCCTGCCTGGGCTGGTAAAGAGCCTGTTTTAGGTAACAACCCCCTGGTTATTGCCATCCCCAGAGAAAACGGTCATGTGGTACTCGATATGGCGATGTCGCAGTTTTCCTATGGCAAAATGCAGGAATATGAATTAAAAAAAGAGCTGCTCCCCTTTCCGGGCGGTTACAATGAACAGGGTGAACTGAGTAAAGACCCCGCCGCCATCAGAAAGACCCGGGCGGGCCTGCCCATTGGTTTCTGGAAAGGCTCCGGGCTGGCGCTTGTACTGGACCTGCTTGCAGTGGCCCTTAGCGGCGGTAATTCTACGGCTAAAATAAGTGCACAGTCAGATGAATCAAATGTATCCCAATGTTTCATTTGTATTCAGCAGCCAGACCTGCATGCGGCTTTAATAGAGGAAGTCCTTACGTATACCAGAAATAGTACGCCGGTTAATCCTGAAGTCCAGATAACCTATCCTGGTGAGCGCACCTTAAAAACCCGTGTTGAAAATGAAAATTTGGGAATACCTGTTGTGGCAAAGATCTGGGAAGAGGTTAAGGCGATGTAATGCTGCTTATCCGTAATAGCACAAATACGCTACATCGGTATCACAAATGATATCAAATGAAGCTCCCGACGTTACTTCAAACTTATCCTGGGGCAGGTACTGCTGGTAGCCTTTATCGTCTAGTTTTACATTCATCGTGCCGGATATAACTACCATTACTTCAGGACCAGAGGTCGAAAAAGTGTAATTTCCTTTTTTCATTACCCCCAGTGTGGCTTTGCCCTGTTCGGTTTCCAAGCCAAGGCTTTGAACTTTACCTTCAAAATATACGTTATGTGGTATCTGCTGATCTGCACTCATGATTTTAGTCTGATGTTTTTTCAGCGCGCAAAGTACTAAAATATTTTCATGACCTGCGCAGAATTGCTATAGCTGTATACAGGTCAAAATTAAACTTATGGTATAGCGTACCGTACATCTGATCATCGCAACCCAGAAAGTAAACCAGGTCTTTACCATACACCATCCCGATACATTTGCCACGATCTGCAAGGGGCAAAAATTCCAGGTTTTGTTTCTGTAATATTTCCAATGCCTCTAAGACCAGTTGTTTTGGATTTAAACATTCTTGCCCGTTGAAAGCTTCGGCATACGGTTCGTTTTCTGCCAGGAAAGACAGGATCTTTATGTTGTCGGGCCGGGCCGGAGCGAATGTTTCAGGCTTATGGTCTGGAAGAATAAGCTCATCTGCATTGGCATAATCCATTAGTGTAGCCAGTGTATATTTAGAAAAAGAGTGCTGTTTTTTTGCAAATCCAAACACTCTTTTTAATGTGGTTACACTGATATGCCTGTTTAAGGATTGATTGATTCCATTTGCAATCTGCTCGCAATCGCGGGAGGTAATGTGATCAAGTCCCGTTTTTAAAAGCACCCGTTTTCTTAATTCATCATGTATCATCCCTTTTCAAATTTGTTACTTACTCAGGTTTAGCCTCAAATTCAGTTCAAAACTGCCGTTCGTATAGCCACTCAAAGCCGATGTTTGGGTGGTATAGGTTCCGCTGATCAGGTATTTTTTTCTGAAATCCATACCCAAACCAAAGGTTGCATTTTCAGTACTATGGTACATGGCCAGTAAAAACACCTGTTTACCCGCAATACTGAACTGCGAGCCGGCATCCCAGATGTTGTCAAATCCCTTTACTCCCCTGTAGGCAACTTTAGGCTCCATGTCTATGCCTTCCGGCCCTTCGCTGAGCTGGATCTTATAGCTTACCGCAGTATAAAAGGTAGCCACATCGGCCAGTTTGATCACATCCTTTTTCAGCACGCTTTTAAGATTGGGCACTGAAGCCTGAATATTCAGCTTATCCGAAGTGTAGGCAACACCAAAATCACCGTCCAGGTAAGTTTTGCGGTCGTTGTACTGCCCTACCATAGGGTCGTTCGGGTTCCCATAAATGTCCGCATTTTCCAGCCTTTGGCTCATGAAACCAAGGGAAACACCAAAGTGCAGTCTATGGTTGCTTTCGCTTAATTTAAGGTGATAGGCATAACTGCCCACTACCCGGGTTTGCCGCTGCAAACCTGCACTTTCGTTATTTACAGAAAGTCCTATCCCCACTTTGTTGAAGCCATAATCTGCTGTCAGGTTTTGGGTCAGGGGTGAGCCAGGTACATTGCTCCATAACTTACGGTAGGCACCGTTCAGTTTCAAGCCCTCACCTGCTCCTGCAAATGCAGGATTGATGAGGTACTGGTTGGTGTAATACTGTGCCGATAGCGGGTTTAACTGGGCTTTTGATGTTGTGGTACCAATGGCCATGATAGCCATTAGTACCAGTGTTTTACAAGTTCTTTTCATGATATTACCAATACATTCCCAGAATATTCCAACTCGTGCCATCGCTTATTAATTGTATCCAGCTGATGTTTGATAAAGTTGTTGCAGAAACGTCCGTTGTTCCTGAAGGTGTAGTATAAAACCCGAAAAGCAGATCAGACCCATTTGTCAATACATTAATCGATTGTGGTGTGCTGGTTGAAGTGGAGCTGATGTAAATCATTTTACCTTCTCCGGCTGAAGCGGCACTTGGCAAGGTAAATGTAACCGGCGAGTTACTCCGGTTTTTCACAATAAGGTTCTTTGTTACATCAGCTGCAGTAATGGTATAATCGGCTGTTTTTGACATAAAACTATACGCAGAACCGGTACTTGTCAAATAGGTGTTGTTATCTACGCTACCATCTGCTTTTAAAAACTGGGAAGAAGTACCACCGGATTTTATAAAAGAAGCTGCTGTTACTGCTCCACTCGTATTTACCGCTGTTACACTGGTATTACCCAACTGGATTTTATTGCTTGCATTTACAACAGCACCGTTACCAAGGGCGGTGGCGTTGGTTAAGGCCGAACTGCTTACATCGGCAACATAACCAATAATGGTGTTGTTACTTCCTGTGGTATTTGAGCCGGCTGACCCAAAACCAATTGCAATGTTATTACTACCCTGGCTATTGTTATATAAAGTCTCTCCACCAACGGCTACGTTTTTATTTCCGGTGTCATTGCCTTGCATGGCTTCCTGCCCAAAAGCAGCATTTTGAGAGCCCGTTGAATTGTTAACCATACTTAAATACCCATAGGCCGCATTATGGTGTCCGCTTGAATTTGCTTCCATAGCCTGCAAACCAATTGCTGTATTGCTAGATCCACTTGAATTGCCAGACATGGCCTGACGCCCGATAGCAATATTTTGATTGCTGGTGGTATTGGCATTTAAAGCCTGGTAACCGATGGCAATGTTGTCATCACCGGTGGTGATACTGGAAAGTGATCCCACCCCAATACCTATGTTTCTATCGGCAGTAGTCAGGGTACCCGTAGTTTGATGGCCAATCAGTAAACTGTTGGAGAAATTGGTTCCCCCAACTTTTCCTGTAACAGCGTTTGCACTGGT
>NZ_FWXT01000008.1 GCF_900176535.1 Pedobacter africanus
CTACCCTAACCATTTCAGGTACGGTTGCTGCCGGTGCCGGGGGCAGCCTGGTCAATACGGTTACGGTAGTTGTGCCAGCTGGTTCTGCAGACCCTAACATGGCCAACAACAGTTCAACGGTTACCACCCCTGTAAGCCGTGTGATGGACTTTGAGCTGAGCAAGGTCTCCAGCCCGGTAACGGCAGTGGCGGGGCAGGGCCTGAGTTATACGATCACCTTAAAGAACAACGGGCCGAGCAGTTTAACCGCTGCAGACAACCTTACCTTAACAGATGTTCTGCCGGCAGGTTTTACGGCTACGGGCTACAGTGCTGCCGCCGGCAGTTATACCAGTTCAACTGGGAACTGGACAGGGCTTACCCTGGCCAGCGGGCAAAGCAGCACCTTAACCATTACGGGCAATGTAGCGGCCACGGCCACGGGCAGCCTGAGCAATACGGCCAGTTTAACATTGCCTTCGGGGATAAGCGACCCTAACACGGCCAACAACAGTGCTACCATCAATACCCCTGTAAACCGGGTAATGGACCTGGGCATCAGCAAAACAGGCGCTCCTAAACCAGCGGTTGCGGGCGAAACACTAACCTACACCCTTACGGTTACCAACAATGGGCCTGCCACCTTGCTGGCTTCAGATATTTTAGATGTAAACGACAACCTGCCACTCGGTTTTCAGGCTACTTCTTATACCCCGGTGTCGGGTACCTATACCAGCGCTACAGGAAGCTGGGCCGGGCTTACCCTGGCCAGCGGTCAAAGTGCTGTACTAACCATTGCCGGAAAAGTAACTTCGGGAACAACAGGCAGTTTAACCAATGTAGTCAGTGTGGTTAGCCCTGCAGGGGTTAATGATCCGGTAGCAGGCAACAATACGGCAACAGATGTAACCAACATTACGGTGAAGCCGGTACTGACCGTGGTAAAAACCGGCCCGGCAACCGTTACTGCCGGTAGCGCTGTAGCTTATGTGCTTAACATTACCAATACGGGAAGCAGCGATGCGGTGAATGCCGACATTACCGACATGGTACCTGCAAGCCTGGGCAATGTAAACTGGACCAGTTCAGTTACAGGTGCGGCCGCTGTCATACAAAATCCATCGGGTAATGGAAACGCGGTTAACCTCAAAGCAAATATCCCTGCCGGGGCAGGTAACGGATTAACCGTAAATATCAGCGGTACCCTTAATGCTAGTGCCTCAGGTACTTTAAGCAATACCGCAACGGCAACACCGGCAGAAGCCAGTGGAACAGGGTCCAATAGTACAAGCACAGCAAATATAACCAGGACATCTGCGCTGGTGCTCAGCAAAACCGGTCCGGCCAGCGCCCTTGCCGGAAGAAGCGTTACCTACCAGGTCGAAGTGCTCAACAACGGCCCTTCGCAGGCCGCCGGAACAGTAATTACTGATGCTATTGCGGCAGAACTGGGCAACGTAACCTGGACCGCCACAGCTGCAGGTAGCTCGGCAATTACGAGTGGGGCCTCAGGAACCGGAAATGCGGTAAATGTAACTGCAGACCTGAATGTAGGCGACGCCAATAAAATCCTGCTGACAATAACCGGAGAGTTAAACGCCGGGCAATCCAATACCGTGATCAGCAATCAAGCCTCTGCCACTGCATCAGGGGGGGCAGCGGTATTGTCCAATACAGTGGCCACTACAGTTAGCAACCAATCGTCGTTAACCATCAACAAATCGGGGCCGCTAAGTATTAATGCAGGGGAAAACATAACTTATAACTTAACCGTGTCCAATAACGGACCTGGAAATGCATCTTCGGCAGTAATTACAGACCTTATCCCTGCTGGCCTCCTTAACGTAAGCTGGTCCGCTACCCAGTCGGGCAGTGCCAGCATCGTTTCTGCGGCACAGGGTACCGGCAACCTGAACTTAACTGCCAATATACCTGCCGGTGGGGGCAACCAGGTAAACATCCTGATCACCGGTAAGGTAGACCCCGCTTTTGCAGGCACTTCTTTAAGCAATACCGCTACGGTAACGCCTGCTGAAAGTGGCAACCCTGCCGTAAATTCCAACACCGTAACCACGCAGGTACAAAAAACAGCTATCCTTCAGATCAGCAAATCAGGACCGCCGACAGGCATTGCCGGACAATCCATTACCTACCGTATACAGGTAACCAATACCGGGCCTAGTGATGTTGCCGGCGCAAGAATAACCGATGTGATTGCAGCCGCTATATTGGCCCCTTCATGGACCATTGAAACTTCTGGTTCAGCAACTGTAGATCAGACCAGCGGCACGGGCAATATAGACGTGCTGGCCGGTTTAAAAAGTAATGGCACAGATGCAATTACCATTACTGTTACAGGCACTATAGATCCGCTGTTTACCGGAACTTTAAGTAATACGGCAACAGCCACTCCCGCGGGGGTAAGTAATACCAGCCCCGTAACAAGCACGGTGAACACAGTGGTCTCGGCCGCTGCAAATATCAGGATGATCAAATCAGGCCCGGCCAATGTTGGCGCAGGCGAACCAATCCGCTACACCTTACTTGTGGTTAACGATGGGCCCAGTACGGCAATTGCCACACATGTACTAGATGACCTGCTGAGCAGCGCACAGCTCAGCACGGTAAGCTGGACGGTCACTTCCAGCCCAGGTATTACCCCTTCTGCAAGTTCCGGAACCGGAAATGTTGACCTTACCGCGGATATCCCTTCGGGAGGGGAGCTGCGGGTAACGATAACTGGTACAGTATCACCAGCTTTGGCCACCAACCAGACGATAAGCAATACGGCAACGGCAAACAGCACCGTAAGTGATCCGGACCCAGCCAACAATACTTCCACAGTGTTGACAACGGTAGACAATGATCCGGTGTTCAGGGTTGCCAAAACCGGGCCGGCTTCGGTAAATATTGGTGATGCGATCAGTTATAAAATCCTGGTGACCAATTCGGGTGCCGGAAATATTGCCACATTGAATGTTAAAGACCTGGTGCCGGCCGATGTTGTGGTGTCAGACTGGACCGCGGTAACCATTGGTACGGCCTCCATTAATAACGTTACCGGCGGGACCGCCACAGGAAACAGCAACGATGTTGAATTTACAGGGGGCATTCCTACAGGAGCAGGTAACGCCATTGAAGTTACTGTAAACGGAACCATATCACTTGCCGCGGCCAACAGCATTACCAATACCGTATCGGTTACGGCCGGAACGGTAAAACAAAGTTCGGTAGTTACCGCAGTAAATAAATCAACGGATGTGGCCATCTTTAAACAAGGACCGGCACAGGTAGCTCCCGGAGAAAATGTTGCCTACACCATTAAGGTGTTGAACAATGGACCGGTAAACGTAACCGGGCTTAGCGTAACAGATGTGATGCCTGCATTGCTGACCAATGTATCATGGACTGCCCTTACCGCGGGTACTGCAAGTGTGAGCGCCGCATCAGGTACCGGAGATATAGCCGTTACCGGGAACATCGCCGCAGGTGCAGACAATTACCTGCTGTTTACGGTAATGGGAACTGTGCCTGCAAATGCTGCAAATGGAAGCTTTGACAATACTGCAACAGTAACGCTCCCTTCTAATTTAACAGATTTCCAGAGCACCAATAACAGCTCAACTGTTTATACAACAGTAACCAATAAAACCGACATACAGGTGCAGAAAACAGGCCCGGCAGCTGCAAAAGCAGGCGAGCAGATACAATACGCTATACAGGTAAGCAACAACGGCCCTAGCGATGCGACCGGTCTGAGCATAGACGATCTGCTTGATGCCAATCTGGCTAACATCAGCTGGACTGTTGGTACCTCGGGCGCGGCAACAGCTACACCGGCATCGGGTACAGGTGCTTCAGTTCATGTAAATGGCAGTATACCTGCCGGCGCCGGCAACACCATTACCGTAAATATTACCGCAACGGTAAATGCGGCATTTGCCGGAACAATCACCAACCAGGCCAGGGCACAGGCCAGCGGGGGGGCTGTGGTAAATTCGGCAGTTGTGAGCACTTTGGTAAGCAGGCTTCCGCAATTTGAAATTACCAAAACGGGCCCTGCAAGCGTAAACGCCGGAACCGGAATGGCTTATACCCTAAAAGTAACCAATACCGGTATCAGTGATGCCATAGGAGCGGTTATTACAGATATTGTACCTGCAAAGCTCCAGAATGTAACCTGGTCTGCTACGGCTTCCAATACCAATACCATCATTAGCAGTGCAGCGTCTGGTACCGGCAATGTGGGCCTTACCGCTACCATACCTGCCGGAACGGCCAATTTTATTACAGTTGTTGTAAATGGGGATTTGCTGCCTGGTGAAACCGGTACGTTAAGCAATACCGCAACAGTTACCCCGGCAGAAACCGGTATTGGCCTCAATTCTGCTGCTGTTGTTACCAACATTCAATCTGTTGCCGACCTCAGTATTACCAATACAGCAAATATACCGGCACAGAAAGTAGGGCAGCCGGTTACCTTTACCTTAACGGTAAAAAACAACGGGCCGGGTAATGCTTCAGCTGTTGCTGTTAACAACCTGTTGCCCGCCGGTTATACGGCAATCAGTTCTTCAAGTACAAATTACAATGCGGCTACGGGGGTATGGACAATCGGTAACCTGGCCAGTGGTGCCGACCTTACGCTAACCATTACTGCAAATCTTGTTGTTGGCGGGCCTTATCAAACCACGGCCACGGTATCAGCTGCCGAAACAGATCCTGTGATGGCAAATAATACTGCCCAGGCCACAATTAATGTAGAAAATACTGCTCCTGTGGCCATAGCGCATACCGGCAGCCTGTTGGAAGATCAGCCGTTTAGCGTAAACGGTACAAATGGTTTACTGCAGGGCGCTACTGATGCCGATGGGGATGCGCTGAGCATAGCTAAATTTGTAATTGCAGGCATAACCGGCGATTTTTCTGTAGGCACTGAGGTTAGTATTCCAGCTGTGGGCGGAATACTGATCAATGCCGATGGCAGTTATGCATTTAACCCAGAATTGAACTACAATGGCAGTGTACCGTTAATTACCTATACGGTTACCGATGGTAAAGGTGGTACGGCAAATAATAGCCTGAGCCTTACTGTAGGTGCCGTAAATGATGTACCTGTTTTTGTGAAGGGGCCGGATGTGTCTGTATTGCAGTATGCTGCTGCGCAAACGGTAAACGGTTGGGCAACGAACATCAGCGCCGGACCGGCGGATGAATCGGCTCAGGCGCTGGATTTTGTAGTGACAAACGCAAACAACAGCCTGTTTGCAGTACAACCGGCCATTGATGCTGCCGGAAACCTTACTTTTACGCCTGCGGCCGCTGCTACAGGAACAGCGCTGGTAAGTGTTTACCTGCACGACAATGGCGGCGTTTTAAACGGGGGAGCGGATAGGTCGGCCGTACAGACATTCAATATTACCATTAACCCTGCAAGCCCGGCTTTGCTGCTGAGCAAGGTGGCCGGCAATACGGGTACCAAAGCGGGCGATGTAATTAATTATACCTTTACCGTTAAGAATACCGGAGATGTGGATCTGACCAATGTTGTGGTCACTGATGCGGGGGCAACTGCTATTACCCCTGCTTCCATTCCTTTACTGGCGGTTAATGCATCGGCCACGGTTACGGCCAGCCATACCTTAAGCCAAGCCGAAGTGAATGCAGGAAGGTATGCCAACCAGGCGGCTGTTACTGCAAGGGACCCAGGTAATGTTTTGGTAAGTTACCTGAATTCAGACGATCCGAACACGCCGGCACTGAACGATTCTACAGTGGTAAACATTGTGCCTTCGGCTTCTATGAACTTTACCAAAGTAGCGGGCAATACCGGGAATAAGGCAGGCGATGTGATCAATTATATCTTGGTGGTGAGCAATACGGGCAATGTAACTTTAAGCAATATTGTGGTTGCTGATCCGGGAGCTGACCCGAACAGCATCAGCCCAGTGTTTGTGGCTTCTTTGGCGCCAAATGCTACGGCCAGCTTTACGGCGAAACATACCTTAACGCAGGCCGATGTAGATGCAGGCAGCTACAGCAACCATGCGGCAGTATCTGCTAACCGGCCTGGCGGTTTCCCGCTCAGCCGTTTGCTGTCGGATGATCCGGCCACGGCAGCAGCAGGGGATGCCACGGTGGTTGCTATCAGCCCTTCGGCTTCGATGTCGCTGAGCAAGGTTGCCAGCAATACGGGCAGTAAGGCAGGCGATGTGATCAATTATACTTTAGTGGTTAGCAATACGGGCAATGTAACTTTAAGCAATGTTACGGTGAGCGATGCGGGCGCAGATGCAGGCAGCATCAGCCCTGCGGTTATAACCAGTTTAGCGCCTGGCGCCAGTG
>NZ_FWXT01000009.1 GCF_900176535.1 Pedobacter africanus
TAAACAAGAAAAGCCTGTAGTTTATGGCTACAGGCTTTCTTTAAGATTTGGCACCGACCTACTCTCCCACGTGTTACCGCAGTACCATCGGCTCTGGTGGGCTTAACTTCTCTGTTCGGAATGGGAAGAGGTGGACACCACCGATATAGGCACCTAAATATCGTTATGACATATTATTGAAAGAAGTTAGTTAAGAAAAGCAAACAACGTTCTGCTTTTGAAAGCTTCGGATGATTAGTATTACTCGACTTTGATGTCACCACCTTTACATCTGTAACCTATCAACGTAGTAGTCTGCTACGGTCCTATATGGAATTCTCATCTCGTGGCTAGTTTCGCACTTAGATGCTTTCAGCGCTTATCTATTCCCAGCGTAGCTACTCTGCAATGCCCCTGGCGGAACAACAGATTCACTAGAGGCTAGTCCAACCCGGTCCTCTCGTACTAAGGTCAGCCCCACTCAAAATTCCTACGCCCACAACAGATAGGGACCGAACTGTCTCGCGACGTTCTGAACCCAGCTCGCGTGCCACTTTAATCGGCGAACAGCCGAACCCTTGGGACCTTCTCCAGCCCCAGGATGTGACGAGCCGACATCGAGGTGCCAAACCTCCCCGTCGATATGAGCTCTTGGGGGAGATCAGCCTGTTATCCCCAGCGTACCTTTTATCCTTTGAGCGATGGCCCTTCCATGCAGAACCACCGGATCACTATATCCGTCTTTCGACCCTGCTCGGCTTGTATGCCTCACAGTCAAGCAAGCTTATGCTATTGCACTCCTCATACGGTTACCAAGCGTATTGAGCTTACCTTTGAAAGCCTCCGTTACCTTTTTGGAGGCGACCACCCCAGTCAAACTACCCATCAAACAATGTCCTTCACTGAGTGAAGTTAGACACCGAATACAGAAAGGGTGGTATTTCAACGTTGACTCCACGACGCCTGGCGACGCCGCTTCATAGTCTCCCACCTATCCTACACATCCTGTATCCAATGTCAATGTTAAATTGTAGTGAAGGTGCATGGGGTCTTTCCGTCCCGTTGCGGGTACCCGGCGTCTTCACCGGGACCACAATTTCACCGAGCTCATGGCTGAGACAGCGCCCAGATCGTTACACCATTCGTGCAGGTCGGAACTTACCCGACAAGGAATTTCGCTACCTTAGGACCGTTATAGTTACGGCCGCCGTTTACTGGGGCTTCGATTCAATGCTTCGCCTTGCGACTAACATCCCCTCTTAACCTTCCAGCACCGGGCAGGTGTCAGGCCTTATACTTCATCTTTCGATTTTGCAAAGCCATGTGTTTTTGTTAAACAGTCGCCTGGGCCTTTTCACTGCGGCTGATATTGCTACCAGCGCCCCTTCTCCCGAAGTTACAGGGCCATTTTGCCGAGTTCCTTAGCCATGATTCACTCGAGCACCTTAGAATTCTCTTCCCGGATACCTGTGTCGGTTTGCGGTACGGGTTTTTATAACCTGAAGCTTAGCGGTTTTTCTTGGAAGTCTGATTACCTGCACTATCAACGCCCCCGAAGGTTTGCTGTACTATCAGCCTTTAGCAAGACCGGCGGATTTGCCTACCAGTCCTATACCTACAGCCTTCAACGATCTATTCCGTCAGATCGCGGCAGTGTCACTACTCCGTCCCCACATCGCAGTTATAAAAAGTACGGAAATATTAATCCGTTGTCCATCGAATATCCCTTTCGGGTTCTCCTTAGGCCCCGACTAACCCTGATCCGATTAGCGTTGATCAGGAAACCTTATCCTTTCGGTGGGCAGGTTTCTCGCCTGCCTTATCGTTACTTATGCCTACATTTGCTTTTCCAGAAGCTCCAGCAAAACTTACGTCTTACCTTCGCCGCCGCTGGAATGCTCCCCTACCGATATATTTCAATCCCATAGCTTCGGTGTACAATTTGATGCCCGTTTATTATCCATGCCCGATCGCTCGACTAGTGAGCTGTTACGCACTCTTTAAATGAATGGCTGCTTCCAAGCCAACATCCTAGCTGTCTGTGCAATCGGACCTCGTTAGTTCAACTTAACTGTAACTTGGGGACCTTAGCTGATGGTCTGGGTTCTTTCCCTCTCGGCGCGTGACCTTAGCACCCCGCGCCTCACTGCAGTGTATATTAAATAGCATTCGGAGTTTGTCTGGATTTGGTAGGATTTGACTCCCCCGCACCCAATCAGTAGCTCTACCTCTAGATAACTTAACCACCACGCTGTTCCTAAAAACATTTCGGGGAGTACGAGCTATTTCCCAGTTTGATTAGCCTTTCACCCCTACCCACAGATCATCCGGAAACTTTTCAACGTTTATCGGTTCGGTCCTCCAGTACGTGTTACCGCACCTTCAACCTGTCCATGGGTAGATCACAAGGTTTCGCGTCTACCTCCCCTGACTATACGCCCTATTCAGACTCGCTTTCGCTTCGGATCCGTGTCTTAAACACTTAACCTTGCCAGAGAAGAGTAACTCGTAGGCTCATTATGCAAAAGGCACGCCGTCACGCCACCTGGACGCTCCGACCGCTTGTAAGCACACAGTTTCAGGTTCTATTTCACTCCCCTGTTCGGGGTTCTTTTCACCTTTCCCTCACGGTACTGGTTCACTATCGGTCTCTCAGGAGTATTTAGCCTTACCGGATGGTGCCGGCAGATTCCCACAAGGCGTCTCCGACCTCGCGGTACTCAGGATACTACTAGGTTAACATCACTTACGTGTACCGGGCTATCACCGTATATTGCCAGGCTTCCCATCCTGTTCCACTTCATTTTGTTATACCACATCGTAGTCCTACAACCCCAGTCTTGCCGTAACAAGCCTGGTTTGGGCTCTTTCCCTTTCGCTCGCCACTACTTAGGAAATCATTATTATTTTCTCTTCCTCTGCTTACTTAGATGTTTCAGTTCGGCAGGTTTGCGTACATTGTACAACTAGTCTTCAACTAGCTAGGTTTCCCCATTCAGAAATCTACGGATCAATTCATATTTGCTAATCCCCGTAGCTTATCGCAGCTTATCACGTCTTTCATCGCCTCTGAGAGCCAAGGCATCCCCTGTGTGCTCTTATTTACTTTCTTCTTTCTGTACCCTTTTGCGCATACAGAAATGCTTTTTTTGATCTGTCGTTATCTATCTGATTACTGTATAATTACTTAAACAATAACCCTCAAGCTAACAACGTCTCTATTGTTGTTTGCTCTTCTTTTTTAACTTCTTCCAATATGTCAAAGAACTTTTCGATCCCGGGAACATCAATGTCCCTATTTACGTACCTTTTAAATTAAGTACCGGTGATGGTGGAGAATAACGGAGTCGAACCGTTGACCTCCTGCGTGCAAGGCAGGCGCTCTAGCCAGCTGAGCTAATCCCCCCTTAGAATATATATGTAGTCCCGAGCAGATTTGAACTGCTGACCCCTACATTATCAGTGTAGTGCTCTAACCAAACTGAGCTACGGGACTATATGTCTATACTGCAGTATGGAGCACTAATTGATGCTTCATCCTATGGGTTGTCTTTTTGTGATCTGCCATTTATATCATTCAGCGTAGCGAGTAGTCTGATCTACTCCAGAAAGGAGGTATTCCAGCCGCACCTTCCGGTACGGCTACCTTGTTACGACTTAGCCCCAGTTATCGGTTTTACCCTAGGACGCTCCTTGCGGTTACATACTTTAGGTACCCCCAACTTCCATGGCTTGACGGGCGGTGTGTACAAGGCCCGGGAACGTATTCACCGCGTCATTGCTGATACGCGATTACTAGCGAATCCAACTTCAAGAGGTCGAGTTGCAGACCTCTATCCGAACTGTGAATGGCTTTTTGAGATTCGCTTGCTGTTGCCAGCTTGCTGCCCTCTGTACCATCCATTGTAGCACGTGTGTAGCCCCGGACGTAAGGGCCATGATGACTTGACGTCGTCCCCTCCTTCCTCTCTGTTTGCACAGGCAGTCTGTTTAGAGTCCCCACCTTAACGTGCTGGCAACTAAACATAGGGGTTGCGCTCGTTGCGGGACTTAACCCAACACCTCACGGCACGAGCTGACGACAGCCATGCAGCACCTAGTTTCGTGTGATTGCTCACTAATCAATCTCTTGATTATTCACTAACTTTCAAGCCCGGGTAAGGTTCCTCGCGTATCATCGAATTAAACCACATGCTCCTCCGCTTGTGCGGGCCCCCGTCAATTCCTTTGAGTTTCACCCTTGCGGGCGTACTCCCCAGGTGGAATACTTAACGCTTTCGCTTAGCCGCTAACTGTATATCGCTAACAGCGAGTATTCATCGTTTAGGGCGTGGACTACCAGGGTATCTAATCCTGTTTGATCCCCACGCTTTCGTGCCTCAGCGTCAATCACACCATAGTAAGCTGCCTTCGCAATCGGTGTTCTGTGACATATCTATGCATTTCACCGCTACTTGTCACATTCCGCCTACCTCTAGTGTATTCAAGCTCATCAGTATCAAGGGCACTGCGATGGTTGAGCCACCGTCTTTCACCCCTGACTTAATAAGCCGCCTACGCACCCTTTAAACCCAATAAATCCGGATAACGCTTGGATCCTCCGTATTACCGCGGCTGCTGGCACGGAGTTAGCCGATCCTTATTCCTTCGGTACATTCAGCTTGCTACACGTAGCAAGGTTTATTCCCGAATAAAAGCAGTTTACGACCCAGAGGGCTGTCTTCCTGCACGCGGCATGGCTGGTTCAGAGTTCCCTCCATTGACCAATATTCCTTACTGCTGCCTCCCGTAGGAGTCTGGTCCGTGTCTCAGTACCAGTGTGGGGGGCCATCCTCTCAGATCCCCTAGTCATCGTCGCCTTGGTGGGCCGTTACCCCGCCAACTAGCTAATGACACGCATGCCCATCTTAATCCTATAAATATTTGATCATTGTACAATGCTGTACTGTGATTTTATGCGGTGTTAATCCGAATTTCTTCGGGCTATCCCCCTGATTAAGGTAGGTTGCATACGCGTTACGCACCCGTGCGCCACTTTCATAAG
>NZ_FWXT01000010.1 GCF_900176535.1 Pedobacter africanus
AATAAAAAACTTAACTCACTAAATAACAAGAAGAAAAAATTGAAAAAAATCAATTTCAAGTCTGAATTACCCCTCTGAAAGTATCCTGTACAACTCAAGGTTCAGATAATAACTGCCCCCCTGGATCATTCTTTTTTCGAGAATTCCCATATTTGAAAGCTGGTCCAGATATTTCCTGGCTGTGTTTTCTGAGTATAGTCCAGAGTTGGTAAAATGTTTAACCCTCGTAAAAGGTTGTGTAAACAACGCATTAACCATAGATTCCGGCCTTGAAATATTTCCATCTCCAATAATGGCATCAAGAATTGCTTCTTTAGCCAATAGAATATCATTGATCTTATTATAGGTCAGGTTCGAAGTAACCTCCACTGCTTTCAATATATACAACAGCCAGTTTTTCCAACTCCCCCTTTGCGTTACTCCAGCTAGTCCGGCATAATATTCTTCTTTATGTTCCATGATATAGCTGCTTAGAAATAAAATAGGATAATCCAATAAGCCTTTTTTAGTCAGGTAATGGATATTAAAAATTCTTCCCGTACGTCCGTTTCCATCTCTGAAAGGATGAATGGCCTCAAATTGGAAATGACCAATTGCCATTTTCAGCAGCGGGTCTAACTTATACTGTTCATCGTCATTCAAAAATTCGATCAGGTTATCTAATTTACCTTCAATTATTCCTTTTCCTCTGGGCGGTGTATAAAATGCTTTTCCGGCATTTGGACCAGTTCCACCCTCTTTAATATAGATCTGAGCAACGGGAGTCCTGATTCCATCATTAAACTGACTAACTACTCTATACATTTTCACAAAATAGTGCGCATCAAAAACCTGATCGCCCTGCAGATACTGATAACCAAGCCACAAAGCTTCCCTGTAATTCAGAATTTCTTTTGCAGGCCCTTCCATATGTTTTCCCTGGTCTTCACTGTAGGCTTTATACAATTCATCATCTGTGGTGAATATATTTTCGATGGCACTAGAAGCTTTAGCTTCCTGCAAACTTATAGAATTAATCAGTAGTCCCTGATTGGGTATCGCGATGCTCCTTCCCTGCAGGCGGCCAAGCGCTGCTTTTGCATTGCCAAGTTGCCGGTAAATCTCAAGATCTTCATACAGCGCTGCATCTATAGGTAGGTCCGGTAAATCGTTCCATGGCTTATTCCGATCAGCGTTAATGCGATAGTTCATAATTCAAATATAACAAAAAGACATTTAACCTTAAAAAATATGTGTTTTTAAGGTCAATATAAAATCAGGCATGAATTGAATGCTTTAATTTCAATCCAGCCTTAAAAAGGCACCCTTTTTAAGGTCATATAAATATTCGGCCTCAAAGTGCCCCTGCGGGGATAATATTTGCTTTTTTGGAAGTGTTTTAGGTATATGAAGGCCTGCAGGGATCGGGGGACTTTAGCATCATTTGTAAACAAGAAAAGCCTGTAGTTTATGGCTACAGGCTTTCTTTAAGATTTGGCACCGACCTACTC